>CALHCK010000162.1 GCA_937936695.1 uncultured Polaribacter sp. | reverse complement strand
AACTATTTTATCAGGAGCTTCCCCTAATGTATTTGCAAAAGTACTTATTACTAATTCTGTATTATTAGTATTATATTCTAATTTAAAAGGACCATAACCTTGACCTCCTCTAATTTCTGGAGTAGAAAACGGAAGTATATCACTAGGTTTAAAAGTTACTACGGCATCAACATTAGTTTTATCTTTTACAATTGCATTTAAATTATTTCCTACAGATACGTTAATTATTTTAACACTCATTTTTATAATATTTATTGTTCTCCTACTCTATTAAAATCGGTTTTTCAGAATCCACCTCTATAATAGAAAGAAACTACCTTCTTATTACTTTGTAAAATTCTATAAATTCAATGATAACTTTTAGCGCAAAAATCCCTTTATAAAAAAACAGGTAAAACAACTTGCTATTATATCTAAACGCAAAATTACAAGCATAAAAAAAGGTCTAACTTTAAAAGTTAAACCTTTTTGGGTGGAAGACGGGACTCGAACCCGCGACACTCGGTACCACAAACCGATACTCTAACCAACTGAGCTACAACCACCATATAATTGCGGGTGCAAAGATAGTTTAATATTTGACTTTTGCAAAATAAAATTTAAATTATTTTACTTAAATTTTCTACAGCAACGTAACGTTCTGAGGTAAAGCCTTCTGCACATTCAACATTTATTAACCTACCTAAATCTCTTGCTCTGTATACAACACTATCTGTAAAATTTTTACTAGTTATAGGTGTTTCTGGCTCATTACTATTAGAATTATAAAATTGAGAAGTATATGCTAGTACCGATTTTAACTTAACATCAATAAAACCAGTTACATTTACAACAAAATCTGGTTCTATATTTTTCCATTGTATGTAATGGTATACTTGTTTAGGTCTCCATTTTTCTTGCTGCTCTCCTCCTATTTCTGTTTCAATTTTTAATAATCCACTTAAAAAACAAGCGTCAGAAACTAATTTACTTCCTTTGGGGTGATCTATATGTCTATCGTCAATAGGGTTACATAATACAACATCTGGTTTGTATTTACGTATCATTTTAATAATTGCTAATTGATGTTTTTTATCATTGGTAAAAAAACCATCTTCAAACTTTAAATTCTCTCTAACAGAAACCCCTAAAATTTTAGCAGCATTTGCAGCTTCAACATCTCTTAATTCTGCAGATCCACGTGTACCTAGCTCTCCTCTTGTTAAATCTACAATCCCTACTTTTTTACCTAAAGAAACTTCTTTTGCAATAGTTGCACCACAACCAAGTTCTACATCATCGGGGTGTGCCCCAAATGCTAAAATATCTAATTTCATTAACTGTTTTTATTTATATTTTACAATTTAAAAGAGAAGTCTATTAGATGTAACCAAACTAACAAAATATCTTTTAAATTATATGAATTGCTAATTTACAAATTACCATATCATTCTACTAAAAAAATCAATATCTTCGTTATATGATATCTGTTTTACTTATTGGTAACGGAAATGTAGCAACACATTTAAAAAAAGCTTTTTTAAATGCTAATACTGTTACTGTTACCCAAATTAGTTCTAGAAAATTAAAAAATGTACCTAAAGCAGATGTTACAATTATTGCTGTTTCTGATGATGCAATTGCGGAAGTTTCTGCCAAAATAAATAACGATTTTGTTGTACATACTTCTGGTGCTT
Organism: uncultured Polaribacter sp.; assembly: GCA_937936695.1. GTDB lineage: Bacteria > Bacteroidota > Bacteroidia > Flavobacteriales > Flavobacteriaceae > Polaribacter. The sequence goes on along the minus strand of CALHCK010000162.1, from coordinate 10,706 downwards.
GCCCTAAAAATGATTTAAAAAACAATTCTCGTAAAGGGGTGTTTTATATGTTACAAACTTTTTCTAAAGATAAAATAGTCGATTTTAATAAGGTTCCTTTTTGTTTAGAGGCCGATACTAAAAAAGACTATTTGCTATTAAGCAATCTTGCTAAATCAATTGGAAAAGATGTATATAAAATAGATTCTATACAGAGAAAAAAACTACATGTGTCTGCTGTTTTTGTAAATAATTTCACCAATCATTTATTTAAAATTGGTCATGATATTTGTACAGCTAACAACATTCCTTTTCAAATTTTACAGCCTTTAATTCAAGAAACAGTTACAAAATTAGAAACATTATCTCCAGAGCAAGCCCAAACAGGACCTGCTATAAGAAACGATAAAACAACAATAAAAAATCATTTAGAATTACTAAATGAACATCAACAAAATATCTATAAAACAATAACAAAATCTATTCAGAATGGAAATTAGTTACAAACAATTATTACCCAATATTACTACATTTATTTTTGATGTAGATGGTGTACTTACCAACGGAATGCTAACAATTATGCCTAACGGTGAACTTGTAAGACATATGAATGTTAAAGATGGTTATGCCATGAAAAACGCTATAAACAAAGGCTTTAGAGTTTGTATAATTTCTGGAGGAACAAACGAAGCTGTTAGAAAAAGATTGACTGCTCTTGGTATTGAAGACATTTATTTAGGTGCTCATGATAAAATTCATCAATACAAAGAATTGGTTAAAAAATATGATTTAAAACCAGAAAACGTTTTATATATGGGAGATGATGTACCTGATTATCCTGTTATGAAATTAGTAGGATTACCAGCTTGCCCTAATGATGCTGTTAGAGAAATTCAAAACGTATCAAAATATATTTCTGATAAAAAAGGTGGTGACGGTTGTGTTAGAGATGTAATTGAACAAGTATTAAGGGTGCAACAAAAGTGGAACGAAAACTTTGATGCTAGCTTGTAATTAGTACTATGCAATAAAAACAAAACAATTATTGTTATATTTATAGAAAAAACACAATTTATGAAAAAAACTTTTTTAACACTTGTTTTATTGTTGGTTTGTATATCTATAAACGCTCAAACAATATTTGGTAAATGGAACTCTACAAATGATGATACTGGTGAAGTTGATTCTGTAATAGAAGTTTATAAAAAAAATGGTAAAGCATATGCCAAAGTAATAGAAATAAAAGATGCAAATAGGCAAAATGCTGTTTGTAATTTATGTGAAGGTTCTAATAAAAATAAACCTATTCTTGGTCTTAATATTCTTACAGGTTTACAACAAGATGATGATGAGTGGTCTGGAGGTACTATTTTAGACCCAAGAAATGGTAAAACTTATAAATGTTACATTCAATTAGTAGCACCTAATAAATTAAAATTAAGAGGCTATTTAGGGGTTTCTCTATTTGGTAAAACAGCTTATTGGACCAGAGCTAAATAAATAAAAAAAAAGCAACTTTTTAAAAAGTTGCTTTTTTTTATGAATTATATTATTCAAAATCGTCATCATCTCCTATTCTATCAATCAATAAATCTATTTCTTTTATTGTTGCTTTTCTTTTTTCTTTGGCTTTTAATATAATTTCTGGCGAATTGTTAGAGTTTGCAATTTGTAAGTTGTAATAATCAATTAGTGTTTTAAGAGCATTTAATTTAGATGCTACTTTCATTTGATCTACTTGTTCTATTAAAGCTTTTTCTGAGTTTACTTGTGCTTTAGCAGTTTTTTTTAATTCTTTTCTGTTCAAAGCAATTTCATTTCTTTGCAATGCCAAATCTTCTTTTTGCAATACAATAGTATAAATAAGTCCTGCAAAAGCTAAACCAGAAAACAACGCATTTACTGCTCCAAATAAATCACCAAAAGTACCTCTATCAGGCCAGTTATCTATACCAGTAATTATTAACACGGTAGACAAAATCCATATTATTAAAACTAAAACAATAAGTTTAGTTAAAAGACCTACTTTAGATGTTGATGTCTCCATATTATTTATTTTTTATCATTAATGAAACCAAACAATAAAAGATTTCATTTTTGCTAAATCAGGTATTTGCTCTAAGGTAACTTTTTGAGTACTAAATTCTTTTAAACCTAACTCTTCTTTATCAATAGCAATTGTTGCATTTAAATCATCAATAAATAAAGAAGCAGAAGAAAATGTAGATTCTATTCTATTTATATTATTATTCGTATTTATTTCAGAAAAATTAGAATTTAAAGACAATCCTTTTTCTGTTTTAAATCGTGCATCATGTATTTCTATACTTTTAATTGTAGATGTAGAATCTAATTGTTCTTTAGGTATAACTGTTAACAACAACTTCCCTCCTTTTTCAAAAATAAAATACTCATCATCATCCTGAAAATAATTATCTCCTTGGGCACCTTCGCTTAAATTTTTAACAATAGAATCATTTTTAAAAATAGTAGCTAGTTCTTTTATGGTAGTTGTTTTGGTAAGGCTACCAACTTTACCTTTTTCTATTTTAAACTTACTATTGTTGTTACAGCCTACTATAAAAAGTAATAATGCAACAGCTAAAATTTGTAATCCATTTTTTTTTATCATTTTGTTAAATTTATTGTTTTTATTGATGATAATTACTTTAATACTTTCTTTAAAATTCCGAAAGCAGCTCTAATAAAAGTAGCGCTAGTTAACACTTTTACTAACGGATTTTGTCTTGTACTTTTTCTAGAAGAAACTCTTTGAGTACTTTTGGCTTTCGCTTTTTTATCAGCCTCTTCTTTTATTGCTTTCTCTTCTGCAATATTAATTTTTTCTATTTTAGATTGCAACAATTCGTATGCACTTTCTCTATCTAAATTTTCGTTGTATTTGTAAAAAAGCCTCGAGTTATTAATAACACTTTTTAATTCTTTTTCTGTTAACACATCCATTCTACTCATAGGAGCACGTAACATAGTTCTTGCCAGCGGAGTAGGAATTCCTTTTTCATTTAAAACAGAAACCAATGCTTCTCCTATACCTAACTGCGTTAGTACTTCTTTAGTATCATAATAATCTGAAGTTGGATAATTTTCTGCTGCTAGTTTAATTGCTTTTCTATCTTTAGCTGTAAAAGCTCTTAAAGCATGCTGAATTTTTAACCCTAATTGCGCTAAAATATCTTCTGGTACATCTTTAGGATTTTGTGTTACAAAATACAAACCTATTCCTTTAGAACGAATTAACTTTACAATACTTTCTATTTGGTTTAATAGCGCTTTAGAAGCTTCTTCAAAAACCAAATGTGCTTCATCTATAAAAATAACCAATTCTGGTTTGTCTGCATCTCCTTGTTCGGGGAAAGTTTCATACACTTCAGCTAAAAGTTGTAACATAAATGTAGAAAATAGTTTAGGCTTATCTTGTATATCTGTTAAACGCAATACAGAAATAATCCCCTTACCATCTTCATCTTTTCTTACCAAATCTTCTACTTCAAAAGATTTTTCACCAAAAAACAAATCACCACCTTGTTGTTCTATTTCTATAATTTTTCTTAAAATAGCACCAGTACTAGCTGTAGAAATTCTTCCGTATTCGTTTTTAATTTCTTCTTTACCCTCTTGTGTTATAAACTGTAATACCTTTTTAAAATCTTTTATATCTAATAAAGGTAATTTATTATCGTCACAATATTTAAAAATAATAGCAACAATACCACTCTGAGTTTCTGTTAAATCTAAGATTCTAGATAGTAAAACAGGACCAAATTCAGATACTGTAGCACGCATTCTTGTACCTTCTTGCTCAGAAATTGTTAAAACTTCTATTGGAAATTTTTGAGATTGAAAAGGAAAACCAATTTTAGCATGTCTTTCATCTATTTTTGTGTGCCCTGGGCTTGCTTTTGCTAAACCAGATAAATCTCCTTTAATATCCATTAATAAAACAGGAACTCCTTTTTCTGAGAGATTTTCTGCTAAAACTTGTAACGTTTTGGTTTTTCCTGTACCCGTAGCTCCAGCAATTAAACCATGTCTGTTTATTGTTTTTAAAGGAACTTTTACAATGGCATTTGTTATAGTTTCTTCTGCTAACATTGCAGCACCAAGTGCTATAAAATCTCCTTTTGTGGTGTAGCCTTTATTAATAAAATCTAAAAACTCTTCGTTGTTAGTCATCTTTTAAATTTTTTATAAAAATAATGAAACTTTAATACTAGTAAAAGTATTTATCATGTTTGTTAAACTTGTTTTTATTCTGCCTCATTTTTAAAAGGGAAACAACAGTTTTTTTTATTACAAAAAAAAAGAATTGTTTAGGGTCTGCTTTTAAATTTCACTTTTCTTTAATAGGTAGCCATTTTCTTTTCATTATTTTTGCTGAAAACTTATTATTTTGAAAAAAATATTTATCTTATTTTTTCTTTTTACACTACCTAACGTATTCTCTCAAACAAAAAGAATTACATACAAAGCCGAAATTCAGGAAGCTGATGAGAAAAAATATCCTGGTGCTACCATACTTTTGGGGAACGTAGAGATGATACACGAAGGTATTGTTTTAACTTGTAAACAAGCATTTTATTACAAAAACAAAAACTTTTTTAGGGCCATTGGTGATGTTTTAATAAAACAAGGAGACACCATTACGCAAACAAGTAATTATGCAGATTATGATGCGAACTCTAAACAAGCATTATCTTGGGGAGATGTGGTTTTAAAAGATCCTACAATGACGTTGACTACAGATACACTTAATTTTGATAGAATTAATCAAAAATTGTATTATAAAAATCACGCAGTTATTAAAGATGAAACCAATACTTTAAAAAGTAAAAATGGTAATTATTTCTTAGAAAACAATCAATTTAAAGCTACTACAAATGTTACGGTTGTTAATCCAGATCATCATTTAAAATCGAATCATTTAGACTATTATACAGACTCCGGAATTACTTATCTATATGGTCCTTCTACCATTACAAATACTAAAAATGATAATAAAATCTATTGCGAAAAAGGGTTCTACAACACCAAAACAAATATTTCTCATTTTGTAAAAAATGCGAAGATTTATCTAAAAGAAAGGACTATTGAGGGGGATAGCTTGTATTATGATAAAGATAGAGGCTTTGCTTCTGCAACAAATAACATTCAGGTAATAGACACTGTACAAAATTTTGTTACTAAAGGAAATTATGCTGAAATTTTTGAATTAAAAGATTCGCTTTTCATCGTAAAAAAAGCAGTTGCTATTTCTATAATAGATAAAGATTCTATGTTTGTACATGGAGATACTTTACTTGTTACCGGTAAACCAGAACAACGAGTGGTTAGAACGTATCATAACGTAAAAATATTTAAATCTGATTTGCAAGGGAAATGTGACTCCATTCATACAGATCAAAATACGGGGCTTACAAGAATGTTTAAAAAACCAGTTATTTGGTCAGACCAAAATCAAATAACCGGAGATACAATTCATTTAACATCTAATACAGAAACAGAAAAATTAGACTCTTTAAAAGTTTTAAATAATGCTTTTATTGTTTCTAAAGATTCTTTGTCTTCTAATAACTTTAACCAAATTAAAGGGAGAAATATGTTTGGTAAATTTAAAGAAAACAAATTACGTTTGCTTTTAGTAAAGGGAAATGCAGAATCTGTGTATTTTAATAGAAATGAAGAAACTTCTACTTTAGAAACCATTACCAAAGAAGTTTCTAGTAATATTGAATTTACACTTGCTAACGGACAAATAGAAAGTATTAAATATTTAAAAGAATCTGATGGTAGTACCTTTCCTCCTTCTAAATATCCTGAAGAAGACAGAAAACTAAATGGTTTTATTTGGAGAGAAACAGAACAACCAAAAAGAAAAGAAGATATATTCCTAAAAAAATAATTGTTTTAAACACTCATTATATGAAATCAGATTTTTTTCAATTTCAGGCACAAACATCACCTCATCCGTTAGCTATAGAAATTAAAAAAGCCAAAGGCTCATACATATATGATACGTCTGGTAAACAATATTTAGATTTTGTTGCAGGAGTATCAGCAAATAGTGTTGGCCATAATAATCCTAGAGTTACAGAAGCTATAAAAAATCAATTAGACACCTATGCCCATGTAATGGTGTATGGAGAATTTATACAAAAACCTCAGGTGGAATTATGTAAATTGTTAGTTAAAAATTCACCTAAAGAATTAAATTCGGTATATATAACAAACTCTGGTACAGAAGCAACAGAAGGAGCTTTAAAATTAGCTAAAAGAGTAACCAATAGGTTTGAGGTTATTGCAGCTAAAAAGTCTTACCACGGAAACACCATGGGATCTATGAGTGTTTCTGGTGTTGAAAAACAAAATGCTGCTTTTAGACCTTTAATACCTGGTGTTAATTTTATAGAATTTAATAACAAAGAAGATTTACAAAAAATTACTCATAAAACAGCTGCTGTAATTTTAGAAACAATACAAGGCGGTGCAGGTTTTATAGAACCTAAAGACAACTATTTATTAGCTGTAAAAAACCGTTGTTTAGAGGTTGGTGCTTTACTTATTTTAGATGAAATTCAGACAGGAATAGGAAGAACTGGAAAATTTTGGGGTTTCGAGAATTACAATACTACACCAGATATTATAATTACTGGTAAAGGATTGGGTGGTGGTATGCCAATTGGCGCTTTTATAGCAAATACCAAACACATGAGTTTATTAAAAGATAATCCTAAGCTAGGGCATATTTCTACTTTTGCTGGCCATCCTGTAATAGCAGCAGCAGGTTGCGCAACCTTAAAAGAAATTGATCAACATAAATTAATAGAAAGTACTTTACACAAAGAAAATTTAATAAAAAAGCACCTTAATCACCCTGAAATTAAAGAAATAAGAGGAAAAGGATTGATGCTTTCTGCAATGGTTGACACTCCTGATTTAGCAGCTAAAATTATTCATAAATGTATGGACAACGGACTAATACTTTTCTTTTTATTATTTGAAGGATGTGCTATGAGAATTACCCCTCCACTAACAATTTCTGATGATGAAATTATTAAAGGATGTAATATTATAAAAAAATCTATAGATGAAGTTCTTAGTTAGTTTATACTTTTAAATTTTAGCTTGGTACGTATACAAATCGTAATACCTACCTTTTTGAGCTATCAATTCATCATGATTTCCTCTTTCTACAATTTTTCCTGTTTCAATAACTAAAATTTGATCTGCTTTTTTTATAGTACTTAAACGGTGCGCTATTACAACAGTAGTTCTATCTTTAACTAATTGGTTTAAACTTTTTTGAATTAAGGCTTCACTTTCTGTATCTAAATTAGAAGTTGCTTCATCTAAAATTACAATTTTAGGATCTGCTAAAATTGCACGAGCAATTGCCAAACGTTGTCGCTGACCTCCAGATAATTTTACTCCACGCTCCCCTATTAAAGTATCTAACCCATCATCAAACCTATCTGTAAATTCGTTAACATAAGCAGCTTTTACAGCTTTATAAAGTTCTTCTTCAGTAGCATCAGGTCTTGGAAACATAATATTATCTCTAATACTTCCTTCAAATAAAAATTCATCTTGCAACACTACCCCTAGGTGTTTTCTATAACTAGACAATTTAACGGTAGACAAATCAATATCATCTATAGTAACCTGCCCTGATAAAGGGTTTAAAAAAGTAGCCGATAAACCTGCTATTGTTGATTTTCCAGAACCAGAACTCCCAACCAATGCTGTTACAGAACCAGCTTTTGCTGTAAAATTAATATTATGTAATACCTTATTATCTTTTTCGTAAGCAAAAGACACATCTTTAAAAGCAATATCTCCTTTAACACTTTTTAATACTTCTGTTCGGTTTTTATCATCATCTTCAGTAGCTAAATTCATTAACTCTTCTGTTTTATCTAAACCTGCTAAAGCTTCTGTTAACTGACTCCCGATATTACTCATTTGTACTATAGGAGCAATCATAAAACCTAATACAAGTGTAAAAAACAGAAAATCTCCTGTTGTCATATCATCTTGCATCATATAATAACCACCAATACCCATAATACCTGTTGTTGCAATACCAATTAAAAAGGTTGAAGAACTTGTCATAAGAGCTGTTGCTGTTAAGCTCTTTTTTACGTTATCATATATCCTATCTGCTCCTGCCTCAAAAACTTTAGTTTCCTGTTCTTCTGCATTAAAAGCTTTTATTACCCTAACTCCAGCTAAAGTTTCTGTTAAACGTCCTTTTACCTCAGCATTTATTTTTGCTCGTTTTCTAAAAATTGGACGGATATATTTAAAAGCACGCAAAGCGATATAAGCAAATATAGAGAGTGGTACAAACACAAAAAGTGTCATCCAAGGATTTAGTTTTATTAAAATTATTAGTGAAACAATTGCTGTAAATGTACCACCAACTAATTGTACCAAACCTGTACCAATAAGATTCCTTACTCCTTCAACATCACTCATAATTCTAGATACTAGGGCACCAGATTTGGTATTATCAAAGAAACTGATAGGTAATGCTAATACCTTTTTTTGTACTTGTACTCGTAATTCTCTTATTAAATATTGTGCTTGTATACTTAATATGCGGGTTAATAAAAATGATGTAGCTGCTTGTATAGTTATTGCTGCAATTACTATTGCTATTAACGTGTACAATCCTTTATAATCTTTATTTGGCACAACATCATCTAACAATAATTTACTTTGCCAAGGCAATACCAAACCAGCTAAACCTCTAATTACAATTAAAAATAAACCTATAAACACTAATTTTCTCTTTGGCCAAATAATAGTTTTAAAAGCATGTTTTAAAGTTACTTTTGGTTTAGATTTACTTGTTGATGATTTTGCTAAATGGCGCATAATTTAATGTAGATATTTAAAACAAAAATAAGTAATACGATACTATTTAGACTATAAACTAGTAAATAAAGCACAGTTATAATATTCTTAATTTTATTAAGTTTGCTCCTTAAATTTTATACATTGAAAAAAACATTATTCTTTATTTTAATATTTGTTAATATTAATTTTTATTCACAAAATTACTCTGAACTTTATCCTAACGAAGATGTAATAACCCTAAAACTTTATAGGCACATAAAAATTTCTAATAAAAAAGGCAATTTTAAAATTACAGAACACGTAAAAAAGAAAAATCTTTTTTTAACTACAAATCAGCTTTCTCATGCAAAACAAAGTGTTAGTTATAATACTTTTAGTACAATAAAAAATATACAAGCTACAACACTTAATAACAATACTAGTACATTTGTAAGTAGTTTTACAGATAAAGACGTTTTAATTAATGGTATATTCTTTAATGATCAAAAGGAAAAAAGTTTTATTTTTCCTAATGTAAAAAAAGGTTCTATAACGCATTTAGATTACACTAAAAATATTAACGACCCGCATTTTTTACCCGCTTTTACTATTACTCAAAATACACCCTTAGTTAAAGGAGAATTTAGTGTTAGTGTACCTAACAATGTAGAAATAGCATATAAAACATTTAATATAGATACAACAAATACAGCACTTAAAGTAGTTAAACAAGACAAAGAAACTATTTACAAATGGACTACAAATTCAATTCCAAAAATTAATAGGCATTATGATCTTTCTCCATTCTATTATATCCCTCAGATTATAGTTTATATAAAATCTTATACTTACAAAGACAAAAAAATAAATATTTTATCTGAGCCTAAAGATTTATATAAATGGTACACTAGTTTAATAGCTACTAAAGATTTTAGTAATGCTGGTTTAAAAGCAATTACTCTAGATATAATTGACGGCTTACAAACTGAGCAAGAAAAGATTGAAAAAATATATTACTATGTACAAAACAATATTAATTACGTTGCCTTTGAAGATGGTTTAAATGGTTTTATACCTAGAGATGCTTTTCAGGTTTATTTAAAAAAATATGGAGATTGTAAGGATATGGCTAATATTTTAAATGAAATGCTAAAATATGCCAATATAAAATCTGGATTAACTTGGATTGGAACAAGAAGAAAACCTTATAGTTATTATGATGTACCTACACCTATTGCCGATAATCATATGATTACAACTGTTTACACTAATGGTAAGCCTATATTTTTAGATGCCACAGCTAAGTATCTTACATACGGATTGCCTTCTCCGTTTATACAAGGTAAAGAAGCTTTAATAAGTAAAGGTGCTAATGATTTTGAAATTATAAAAGTACCAGAAGTAAACCCAAACAAAAACAAAACAGAAATTATATCTAATTTAACAATAGACACTAATTCTCTTACATTAAAAGGTACGCATAAGTCCACACTTTCTGGATACGAAAAACTAGAATTTCTTCACGAATTAGAAAATAAAGATAAAAACGATTTAAGTTTTCTGTACTATCAATTAAAATACGGTACTAAAAAAACCTCCTTTGAAAACATCAAATATGAAAACTTAAACATAGAAAAGCCATATTTAAATATCAATTTTACAACCAACACTAAAGGGCATATAAAAAAGATAGAAAATGTTATTTATATAAAACCAAATCTAGATTTTAACTTAAAAAAAGAATTTGTTAAAAATGAATCTAAAAACTATGATAAAAAAATAAATCATAAATTCTTAAAAGAATATGTTACCACGCTTGTTATACCTAACGGTTATTTTATAGAGAGCTTACCAAAAAATAAAACTTT
>CALHCK010000161.1 GCA_937936695.1 uncultured Polaribacter sp. | reverse complement strand
ACCAAAAAATTTAATGAAATTTTTGGTAAAGTATTTACTTCTGCTCCAGACGGAAAACCAACAGTAATAGATTTCTCTAAAAATTATGTTATTGCTGTAGCTAAACCTGTAACAAATTTAAAAACAGAAATGGTTCCGCTTACACTTAAAAAAAATAAAAAAGAAGAACTGGTTTTAACTTATAAACATATAACAACAGAAAAGCAAACTTTTACAACACGTTCAAGTTTTGCAATTATTGTAGATAAAATGCATCAAGGAACTATTGTTTTAAAGGAAGTTAATTAGTTTTTATAGGTTAATAAATGTATCAACCTCAAAAAGATTTTTGAAATGGGTTAAAATTTTAGATTTTACTTCTTCTAAGTCTAATTTTTTACCCAATTCAGCTTCCATAGAAGCCACAGCTTTTCCTCTAATACCACAAGGCACAATATTATCAAAGTAGCCTAAATTTGTATTCACGTTTAAAGCAAAACCATGCATAGTTACCCATCTAGAAGATCGAATACCCATAGCGCAAATTTTACGTGCAAAAGGAGTGCCAACATCTAGCCAAACTCCTGTTTCTCCATCACTTCGTTCTCCTTTTAAACCATATTCAGCAATCGTTAAAATAATAGCTTCTTCCAGTAAACGAAGATATTTGTGAATATCTGTAAAAAAATTTTCTAAATCTAAAATAGGGTACCCTACAATTTGTCCAGGACCGTGGTAGGTAATATCTCCTCCTCGGTTAATTTTATAAAAAGTAGCTCCTTTATCTTTTAGTTGTTTTTCATTTAAAAGTAAGTGATTTAAATCTCCACTTTTACCTAAAGTATATACATGCGGATGCTCAACAAATAAAAAATAATTATCTGTTTCTTTTTTGTTATTATTTCTACGATTATCAATTTTTACATCTACAATTTCTTGTAATAAGTTTGTTTGATAATCCCAAGTTTCCTTGTAGTCTTTTACAGATAAGTCTTTTAACAGTATGTTTCTATTCATAATTCCGACTACAAAGATAATTATTTCATTATATTTGATAAGCTTAAAACAGCTCTAATAAAAATTATATAGTATGAGGTTTAAATTGTTTTTTCTTTTTGTTTCAATTTTTTTGATAAGTCACAATACAGATGCACAAAAAATATGGGAAACAATAGAGGTTAATACATATCAAACAAAAAACACAACACTATTAGAAAGTAATATAATAGGTACTGATTTTAGGTTGGTTCATTTAGACTTTACAACGCTTCAGAAAAAAAGTGTCCAAAAAACTAAAAGTAGAATAATAGAATTACCAAACCTTAAAAAAGGATTTTCTAAATATGAGCTTACAGAAACTAGCTCCCTTAATAGTACGTTGGCAAAAAAATATCCAATGATAAAGTCATACACTGCAACATCAATAGAAAATAAAGGTGTGTATGCAAAAGTAAGTATGGGTTTAGATGGGTTTCATGCGGTAGTATATACTCCTGGAAAAGCTAGTTATTACATAGATCCTTATTCTAAAGACCAAAAAGATTATGTTGTTTATGATAAATCTATGGTTCAAAAAAAGGAAGCTTCATGTTTGGTAGAAAATTTAGAAAATTCTGAAGATCTTTTTAAAAAAGAGTTTAAAAAAATATCTAATGATGGCGTTTTTAGAACTTACCGTTTGGCCTTGGCTTGTACAGGTGAGTATGCAGAATTTCATTTAAACAGACAAGGTATTGAAAATACTGCTTCTGAAGAAGTTAAGAAAGCTGCAGTTTTATCTGCAATGAATACCTCTATAACTAGAGTTAACGGTATTTTAGAAAAAGAACTGTCATTAAAATTAGAGATTGTAGCTAATAATGATCAGATTGTTTTTTTAAACAAAGATACAGATGGCTTTAATACAAATGATGATGGTATTCTAATAGATCAAAACCAAAGAGTTATAGATAGAGAAATAGGTGATTTAAATTATGATATAGGGCATATTGTTAATATGACCATAGGTAGAGATTCTGGAGCAGCAGAATTTCAATCTGTATGTAGATCTAGTAGTAAAGCAAGAGCAGTTACGGGAAGGTCTTTACCAATAGGAGATTTTTTTGATATTGATTTTTTTATTCATGAAATAGGCCATCAATTTGGGGCAACTCACACATATAATAATAGTTGTGACAATCAGAGGTTTAATGCTACAGCAATAGAACCAGGGAGTGGGTCTACAATAATGGGGTATGCGGGTATATGTTTTCCGAATGTTCAAAATAATAGTGATGATTATTTTCATTCAGTAAGTATTGATCAAATAAATAATTTTATAATTCTTTCAGGTGGTTGTGCTGCAGAAAGAGATATAGACAATACACCACCTATTGCTAATGCTGGTTTAAATCATACAATTCCTAGATCTACACCTTTTGTATTGAGAGGTGCTGGTACTGATGCAGAAAATCAAGAAACACTAACTTTTAATTGGGAACAAGTAGATAGAGAAATTGCAATTATGGCTCCATTGCCAACCAATAGAGTTGGTCCTATGTTTAGGTCTTTACCTGCTACAACATCTCCTAATAGATATTTTCCTGCTTTAGAAACTGTTATTGCAGGAGAAACTGCTACCGAGTGGGAAGTATTACCCTCCGTAGCAAGAAATATGAGTTTTTCTTTATTGGTAAGAGATAATAATCCTTCTGGAGGGGCTTCCGGTAGAGATGGAGTAACAGTAAGTGTTGTAGATGCAGATCCTTTTGTTGTAAATACACCTAGCGCAAATGTTATTTGGGAAGCTGGATCTAGTCAAACAATTAGATTGAATAAAGGAACTACAGATATAGCCCCTATAAATTGTACAAACGTAAATATTAAATTATCTGTAGATGGAGGTGTCACGTTTCCTGTAACAATTAAAGAAAATACGCCAAATGATGGAGAAGAAGTAATTGTAATACCTAACAATGTATCTACACAAGCAAGAATTATGGTAGAAGCTGTGGATAATATTTTTTATAATGTCAATGCTTCAAACTTTACAATAAATTCTACAGTACCAACCTTTATATTAACTAGTGCCAACGAAACGCAGTTTGCATGTAATGAAGGAAATCAAAGTGGTGAATTTACGTTAAACCTAGATTTTGTGAATGGTTTTGCAGAA
>CALHCK010000160.1 GCA_937936695.1 uncultured Polaribacter sp. | reverse complement strand
TATGGACGTTTATTTAACGTTACTGGAGAAGCTATTGATGGTTTAGGAGATTTGAAAAAAGATGGAGAAGATGGATTGCCTATCCATAGATCTGCACCTAAATTTGAAGATTTATCTGTATCTACAGAAGTTTTATTTACAGGAATTAAAGTAATAGATTTAATTGAGCCTTATGCAAAAGGAGGTAAAATTGGTTTATTCGGAGGAGCTGGAGTAGGTAAGACAGTATTGATTCAAGAGTTAATTAACAACATAGCAAAAGGACACGGAGGTTTGTCTGTTTTTGCAGGAGTAGGGGAAAGAACTCGTGAAGGAAATGATTTACTTCGTGAAATGTTAGAATCTGGAATTATAAAATATGGAGATGATTTTATGCACTCTATGGAAGAAGGAGGATGGGATTTATCTAAAGTAGATAAATCTGGTATGAGAGCTTCTAAGGCTACTTTTGTATTTGGACAAATGAATGAGCCGCCAGGAGCACGTGCAAGAGTTGCTTTATCTGGATTAACAATTGCTGAATATTTTAGAGATGGAGCAGGAGAAGCACAAGGAAAAGATGTACTTTTCTTCGTAGATAATATCTTCCGTTTTACTCAAGCAGGTTCAGAAGTGTCAGCACTTTTAGGACGTATGCCATCAGCAGTAGGTTATCAGCCAACATTAGCAACTGAAATGGGAGCTATGCAAGAGCGTATTACTTCAACTAAGAAAGGTTCTATTACATCTGTACAAGCCGTATATGTACCTGCAGATGATTTAACAGATCCTGCACCAGCAACTACTTTTGCTCACTTAGATGCAACAACAGTATTATCTCGTAAAATTGCTGAGTTAGGTATTTATCCTGCAGTAGATCCATTAGATTCTACTTCAAGAATCTTATCAGCAGATATTTTAGGTGACGAGCATTATGATTGTGCTCAAAGAGTAAAAGAAATTTTACAGCGTTATAAAGAATTACAAGATATTATTGCTATCTTAGGTATGGAAGAACTATCTGAAGAAGATAAGTTAGTAGTTCATAGAGCTAGACGTGTACAACGTTTCTTATCTCAACCTTTCCATGTAGCAGAGCAATTTACTGGTATTCCAGGTGTTTTAGTAGATATTAAAGATACTATTAAAGGATTTAATATGATTATGGATGGAGAATTAGATAAATACCCAGAAGCGGCATTTAACTTAAGAGGATCTATTCAGGATGCTATTGATGCTGGAGAAAAAATGTTAGCAGAAGCTTAATAATTAGTTAAAATAATAACTAGATGTATTTAGAAATTGTAACACCAGAAGCTATTTTATTTTCTTCAGAAATTGATTCATTATCAGTTCCTGGTATAAATGGAGAATTTCAAATGTTAAATAATCATGCGCCAATTGTTTCTAATTTAAAACAAGGAACAGTTAAAATTCATGTGCATAATCAACAAAATTCTTCTACAGAAGAATTAAATGAAAAGTTAGTACCAAGTGCTAATGACAATAAAATTTTAACATTAGCTATTAATTCTGGAACATTAGAATTAAATGAGAATAAAGTAATTATTTTAGCTGATTAAGTTTAAAAATAAAATTTATAAAATCTCAAAGCATAATGAAAATTACGCTTTGAGATTTTTTGTTTATTATAATAAAGGTAGTAATCGTATAAAAATATTGTAAATTTACACTATGGAAGAAACTAATAGACAGCGAAAAATAGCTGGAGTTTTACAAAAAGATTTGGTTGATGTTTTACAAAAAGCAGCACAAGACGGAATGAAAGGGGTAATTATTTCTGTATCTAAAGTTCATGTAACTTCAGATTTAGGAGTTGCAAAAGTTTATTTAAGTGTTTTTCCATCGGGTAAAAGAGATGAGATTATCAAAGGTGTTCAATCTAATACCTCTTTAATAAGGTACGAAATGGCTTCTAGAACAAGAAATCAGTTACGTAGAATGCCAGAATTATTGTTTTTTGGAGATGATACTTTAGATTATATAGAAGAAATTGATAAGTCTTTAAAGGGTGAAGATCCTAATCCTATTAAAAATCCTGATGTATTACCGAGACGTCAAAAAAAATAACTAGTACAGTTTATTGAATTTTCCTCTATACATAGCAAAAAGATACTTATTTACTAAAACTAGTAATAATGCTATTAATATAATAACAATAATTGCTTCATTTGGGGTAATTGTTGGTGCGTTAGCTTTATTTATAATTTTATCAGGATTCTCTGGATTAAGAACATTTAGTTACGAGTTATTAGATGTTTCTGACCCTGACATTAAAATTACTTCACATAAAGGAAAGTCTTTCTTTATCACAGAATTTTTAGTTGATGAATTAAATAAAAATACATTAATAAAAGACTTTACAGAAGTAATTGAAGAAAGGGTTTTTTTAGAATATAAAAATAAAACAGAAATTGCCTATATAAAAGGTGTTCAAGATA
The DNA here is from genome assembly GCA_937936695.1 of uncultured Polaribacter sp. Lineage (GTDB taxonomy): Bacteria > Bacteroidota > Bacteroidia > Flavobacteriales > Flavobacteriaceae > Polaribacter. The sequence goes on along the minus strand of CALHCK010000160.1, from coordinate 1,028 downwards.
ATTATACTAGAGTAAGTAAAATTGATTCTTCATTGACAATGGGAGTTTGGTTAAATTCTGAATTTAATAATACTGCTGTAATAGGTAGAGGAATTTCAAACAAGTTATCTCTTGGTATTTTTAGTTATGGCACTCCTTTAAAAATTTTAGTACCAAAAACAGGTGATGGATTTATTAATCCAAGAAATCCTTTTAATAAACTTAATACTCAGGTAGTAGGTGTTTATTACGGTAATGAAGAATTTGAAAATAAGTTTGTTTATACTTCTATTAAACAAGCAAAAGAATTATTGAAATTTAAGAAAAATCAAATTACCGCCATTGAACTAAATGTAGCAAAAGAAGTAGCGTCTAATCTTGTAGCAAATCAATTAAGTAGTGTCTTAGGTAAAGATTATAAAATTCAGACTAAAGAACAATTGAATGAAGTGTTTTATAAAGTTATTAATACTGAGAATTTTGTTTCCTATCTAATTTTTACTTTAATTGTTATTATCGCCCTTTTTAATGTGATAGGAGCCATAATTATGATGATTATAGACAAGAAAGAAAATTTAAAAACACTTTATTTCTTAGGAGTAAGTATTATTGATATTAAAAATATTTTTACTTTTCAGGGATTTTTGTTAACATTTTTTGGAATGATAATAGGGTTATCTATTGGTGTTTTATTAGTACTAATACAAAAGGCTTATGGAATATTTGAAATTGTTCCAAACTTACCTTACCCAGTTGAATTTAGATTTTTAAATCTTTTTATAGTAATGATTACTATAATTGTTTTAGGTTTTGTGGCATCAAAAATTGCAAGTAGTAGAATTACAAAACAATTTATTGAGCAATAAACTTCTTAAGAGTTTATATTAGATAGAATTACTAAATTTAGCTTCTACTTCATTAAATGTATCAAATACATCTTTAGGGTCATCTGAAGTAACCATTTTTGTTCTGTATTCTTTAAAATGAGGAATACCTTTAAAATAATTTGTATAATGTCTTCTTGTTTCTACAACACCTAAGCGTTCACC
>CALHCK010000159.1 GCA_937936695.1 uncultured Polaribacter sp. | reverse complement strand
CCTACATGATTTATTCTTCGGCTATTTTTACCTGTTCTAAAAAATAATAAATTACCTTTCTTTACTCTGGCTAAAGCTACTTTTTGCCCTCTGTTAGCCATATCTCTAGAAACTCTTGGCAATTGTATTTGTTGACTTTTAAAAGCTACATAAACAACTCCTGAGCAATCCATACCTTTTCTGGTAGTGCCTCCAAATTTATATCTTGTTCCTTTATAACTTAACGCATTGGCTACTATTTTATCTGCCTTAGTAACAGTTTTTTTAGCTGTTCTGGTATAAGTAGAGGATGATGAACAAGAACTCATCACAAAAGAAAAAACGATTACTAAATAGATTATTTTTTTCAAGATTTAGGCTACTTTAAATTTGCTATTATTTGTTGTGCTACTTTTTCTGAAGCACCTTTACCTCCTAATTTTTGCTCTAAATCTAAATAATTTAAAAACAACTCTTCTCTATGATTAGGTGTTAATATTTTAGTTAACTCCTTTTTTAAATTTGATTTTGTAAAATCATCCTGAATTAATTCTTTTACAACTTCTTTATCTAAAATTAAATTTACTAAAGAAATAAATTTTAACGTAACAATTCTTTTTGCTATTTGATATGATATAGTACTTCCTTTATAACAAACCACTTGCGGTACTTTAAACAAAGCTGTTTCTAAGGTAGCTGTACCAGAAGCAACCAAAGCTGCATAAGACACACTTAATAAATCGTACGTTTTATTATTAATAAAATGTACTTTTTTATTGCCAATAATCTCTTTATAAAATTTTAAATCTTGACTAGGTGCTCCTGCTATTACAAATTGATACTCTTTAAAAGAATCTACCACAGAAAGCATTACTGCTAACATTTTTAAAATTTCTTGTTTTCTACTTCCTGGTAATAAAGCAATAATTGGTTTTTCTGATAAATTGTACTCCGCTCTAAATTGAGATTCTTTTACTTGTGTTCTGTCAGCAATTGCATCAATTAACGGATGCCCTACAAATGCAACATCATAATTATACTTTTTATAAAAATCTTTTTCAAAAGGAAGTATAACAAACATTTTGTCTACATCTCTTTTTATATCTTTTACTCTACCCGCTCTACTAGCCCATACTTGAGGAGAAATGTAATAATTTGTAGTAAAACCATGCGCTTTTGCCCATTTAGCAACTCTTAAATTAAATCCGGAATTGTCTATAAAAATAACAACATCTGGTTTAAAGGCTGCAATATCTTTTTTGCAATTGGCAATAAAACTTAATACTTTTTTTAAGTTTTTAATTACCTCAAAAAAACCCATAAAGGCTCTTTCTTTGTAATGACTTACCAAAACACCTCCTGCTTCCTGCATTAAATCTCCTCCCCAACACCTAATGCTAGCATTTTTATCTTCTTTTAAAAGTGCTTTTATTAGGTTTGCTCCGTGTAAATCTCCAGAAGCCTCACCAGCAACAATATAGTACTTCATAGAATATTTTTTAATTATATAAACTTTAAAACAAGTGTTGCTAAGGCTATTAAAACTGTAGCTAATAAAACTCCTTTTGCCTTATTATCTTCTTTCTTTTTTATAAAAATAAAGAAAACAAATAAGTTAGGTACAGCTGCTAAAGACAACACTTTACCATATAAATTTCCATCTTTAATTAGAGTTATTGTTTCATAAAAACCATACCTAGAAAAGTATTCTAAATACAAAAACACGCCTCCAAAAGTGGCGAATAAAGATACTAGAACACCTATTAAAATGTGCTTTTTTACAGTTCCCAAGAATTTAATTTTTGTATCATGTGATGCGCGGTCATATCAAACTGAACAGGTACTACAGATACATACCCATTATCTAAAGCATACACATCTGTATCTTGCCCTTTATCTTTGTTTACAAATTCTCCAGAAAGCCAATAATATTCTTTACCAAAAGGACTTTTACGTTTGTCAAAATCTTCTTTCCAATACCCATTAGCTTGTCTACAAATTTTAACTCCTTTAATATCTTCTTTCTTTAAATCTGGTATATTTACATTTAACACAATGCCCTCTGGTATACCATTTAACAATGCATTTAATGTAATATTTTTCACATATTCTTCAGAAGCTCTAAAGTCTGCATGCCATTTAAAATCTAATAAAGAAAACCCAATCGCTGGTACCCCTTCTATAGCAGCTTCTATTGCGGCACTCATTGTACCAGAATAAATAACATTAATAGAAGAATTTGTTCCGTGATTAATACCTGAAACGCATAAATCTGGTTTTCTATTTAAAATTTCACTTATAGCCATTTTAACACAATCTGCAGGTGTACCAGAACAGGTATATTCTAACTGAGGACCTTCATCAATTGTTATAGGGTTACAAGTTAAAACATTGTCTACTGTAATGGCATGCCCCATACCACTTTGCGGGCTATCTGGTGCAACAACAACAACTTCTCCTATCTTATTCATTATCCTAATTAAAGCCCTTAAACCAGGTGCTGTAATTCCATCGTCATTGGTTACCAAAATTAATGGTTTGTCTTGCATATTCAAATTTTTAATACAAATGTAGGTGTTTTTTGGGTTATTTTCCTTTTGTATTTTTTAACACTTAATGTAAAAACCTTAATATTTGTTTATTTGAGTGATAAAATGCCTATTTTTTCTAATTTTATTTTATTAACTTAGCAAAAAACTAAATTAAAAAACACATTTTTACCGACAGCTTATGAAGACGGAATATAAATTTACTTCTATTTTATTGGTGCTTTTATTACTTAGCAGTAGCATAACAAAAGCTTACAATGTTTCTGAAGATCCAGAAAAAGATAGATTAATTATATATGTTTTAAAAAACATTTTAACTCGTGGACATTTTGTAGAAAAAGATATGAACGATTCTTTTTCTGAACATGTTTTTAACGGTTTTATCAACGGACTAGATCCTAGCAAACGTTATTTCACAAAAAAAGACATTAAAGAATTTGCTGAATTCAAATACCTAATAGATAATCAGTTATTAAAACATGATATCTCTTTTTATAACTTGGTATACAATCGTTTTTTACAAAAAACTAAAAATGCAAAATCTTATTATGGCGAGTTGTTACAATCACCTTTTGATTACAAGAAGATAGAAACTATTGATATTGATTATGATAGTGTTGATTTTGCAAGGGATGAAAATCAATTAATAAGCTATTGGCGTAAACAATTAAAGCTAAATATTATTAGTAGAATTCAAGACAAAATAGAAAAAGAAGAAGAAAAAGCTAAGAATGACCCTAAGTTTAAAAAAAGATCTTTTAAAAAGTTAGAAAGAGAAGCTAGAGCAGAAGTACTAAAAAGTATGGACGAGCTATACATTAGAATAAGCGAGTTAGAGCATGAAGATTGGTTTTCTACTTTTTTAAACAGTGTAGTAAGTGCCTTTGACCCGCATACAACATACATGGCACCTAGAATAAAAGAAAAATTTGACCAAGACATGTCTGGTAAATTAGAAGGTATTGGTGCTAGATTAGAGAAAAAAGGTATTTACACAAGTGTTGTAGAGCTTATTTCTGGAGGTCCTGCTTGGAAACAAGGTCAGTTAGAAGCTGGTGATATTATTTTAGATGTTGCACAAGGCAACCAAACACCTTTAGATATTGTAGGTATGCGTTTAGACGATGCTATAAAATTTATAAAAGGTAAAAAAGGTACCGAAGTTAGACTTACAGTAAAGAAAAAACTTGATGGTTCTACTAAAGTAATTTCTATTATTAGAGATGTGGTAGAATTAGAAGAAACTTTTGTAAAATCTAGTATTGTAGAAAAAAAGAACAGAAAATTTGCTGTAATAAACTTACCTAAATTCTATATAAATTTTGATGACAAAAACTATAGAGACTCTGCCAAAGACATGGAGCAAGAAATTGAGCGATTAAAAAAAGAAGGAGTTACTGGTTTAGTTATTGATTTAAGAAATAATGGTGGTGGTTCTTTAAAAACAGCTATAGAAATTTCTGGTTTATTTATAGACAAAGGTCCTATTGTTCAGGTAAAGTTTAGAGGTGAAAAACCAATTGTTAAAAATGATGAAGACCCTAAAGTACAATGGGATGGAGCTGTAGTTGTTTTGGTTAATGAATTTTCTGCTTCTGCATCAGAAATTTTTGCTGCCGCTATGCAAGATTACAAGAGAGCTGTAATTATTGGAGGTAAACAAACTTACGGTAAAGGTACAGTACAAAACATATTACCAATCAATCAGTTTTACCCAAAATACGATAAAGATCTTGGTTATTTAAAAATGACAATTCAAAAATTCTATAGAGTTAATGGAGGCTCTACACAGATAGAAGGTGTATATTCAGACATAGCACTACCAACCAAATATAGTTATATGAAATTTGGTGAAAGAAATTTAAATGGAGCTTTAGAATGGGATAAAGTGCCAAATGCTAAATACAACGAAACAAACAGTTACTCTAATTTTAGAGATGTTATATATAGCACTAAAGAAAGAATTGCAAAAGACCCAAAATTTCAATTAATTAATGAGTACGCTAAATGGTTAAAAGAAAACCAAGAGAATAGCTCTTTCCCGTTAAATTTTGAAGATTTTGCTAATAAAAATAAAACAAGAGAAAAAGACGCTAAGAAATTTAGCGATGTATTTGAATACAATTCTAACTTAACATTTATTTCTCCAAAACATGAAATTCCGTTAATTAAGAATGATCAAAGTTTGTCTGACAAAAGACTTGCGTGGCACAAAGATTTGTCTAAAGATTTATACGTTTCTGAAGCTTTAAATGTACTGAGCCAATTAAAATTAAAAACAGAAGCACCTTCTAAATTTTAAAAATACCATCATAATAATACAACACCTGACACCGTCTAACGATAGTGTCAGGTGTTTTAAATTATAAACCAAATGAGTTTTAAAGTTCATTTTAATACAAAATGGTCAGACTTTGACCCTAACAGACATATGCGTCATACTGCTTACAATGAATATGCAGCAGAGGCAAGAGTGCGTTACTTTTCTCATCAAAATTTTTCAATAGAAGAATTCTCTAAACACAATATTGGTCCTATTTTGTTTGCCGAAGAAACATCTTTTAGAAAAGAAATACACATAGGAGAAAATATTACTGTAGATTTTAAGTTAGCAGGTTTATCTAAAAATAACGAACGTTGGAAAATTATTAACACTGTTTATAATAGCGATAATGAATTGGCTGCAATTATAAAAGTATACGGAGCTTGGATAGATTTAACAAAACGTAAATTAACAACTCCACCTGAAGAAGCAAAACTTTTATTTGAAACAGCTGAAAGAGATACTACTTTTGAAGAAATAATTCTATCAAAAAAACAATAAAAAACACTTTAATTTACAACACTATATATTGTTCATAACAACAATAATTAATTAAAAGAATACACATTGTACAGCATTTACAACAATCTAAAAAATAATATTTTAGAAGTTAAAAATTCTAAAAATATAATTATCGGTAAAATACATCTAAATTCAGGTGCTAGCTTACAAGAATTAACACTAGAAAACATTACTATAATTGAAGATTTATCTCCGTTACCTTACAGTAAAACGTATGCATCTTCTCTTCTATTTCCTTTTGCAAATAGAATTAAAGACGGAAAGTATAGTTTTGATAATAAAGAATATCAATTAAAAACAAATCTAGAAGAAGAAAAAAATGCACTTCATGGTTTTATTTTTGATGCCAATTTTACACTGAAAGATACTATTGTCTCAGAAAATTCTGCAAAAATAGTTCTTGAATTTAATGAAACATCTCAGCAAAAAGGATTTCCTTTTCTTTACAACTTTAGAGTAACTTATGTTTTTACAGAAAGTAGTTTAGACGTAAACGTTAATGTACAAAACACTGACAATACAACATTCCCTTTTACTATTGGTTGGCACCCTTATTTTAAAAGTGACAATTTATCTAAAAGTGATGTAAGCTTTAGTTGTGAAGATTCAATTATTTTAGATGATAGAAATATTACTACAGGTGTAAAAAAAGTTAATAACAACACCGTTATTTCTATAGAAAATAAACAATTAGATGATTGTTGGAGCTTAAAAAACAGTGCTATTAAATTTAATACACCATCTTATCAATTAAATTTTAAGTCATCATCAAGCATTAATTTCTTGCAACTTTTTACCCCTCCTAAAGAAAACGTTATTGCAATAGAACCTACAACTGGTGTATCTGATAGCTTTAACAATAAAATAGGCTTACAAACATTAGCTCCTAAAGAAACATATTCTATAAACTGGAATATCACCTTAAAGAAAAAATAATAAGACACACTAACATGCGTAAAAAACTAATTAAACAAGTTAAAGATTGTTTTATTAAAGAATTTAAACAAGACCCGTTACTAATTTTTTCTCCTGGAAGAATAAATATTATTGGAGAGCACACAGACTATAATCAAGGTTTTGTTTTTCCTGCTGCTATAGATAAAGGAATTATTACTGGTATAGAAAAAAGTACCAATGCTGTTTGTACAGCAATTTCTTTAGATTTTAATACCACAATAAACTTTAGTTTAGATAATTTAAAACCAAGTAAAAACAACACTTGGTTAAATTATATAATAGGTGTTGTTGCCGAAATAAAGAAAGTAAACAATAAACTTGGAAATTTTAACCTTGTTTTTACTGGTAATATACCAAGTGGTGCTGGCATGTCATCTTCAGCAGCGTTAGAAAATAGTATTGTTTTTGGTTTAAATACTCTTTTCAATTTAAATTTATCTAAACACGATATGATTTTAATATCGCAAAAGGCAGAGCATAACTATGTAGGGGTAAAATGTGGTATTATGGATCAATACGCAAGTATGTTTGGTATAGAAAACAATGCTTTACATTTAGATTGTAGAACTACAGAAGCGAATCCTTATAAAATAGATTTTAAAAATTACGAACTTGTTTTAATCAACACAAACGTAAAACATCAACTATCTGATAGTGCCTATAACGATAGACGAAACGCATGTGAACAAGTTGCAAGTGTACTAAATATAAAAGCCTTAAGAGACGCTACAGAAAAAGATTTGTTAACTATTAAACATAAAATATCTACAGACAATTACAATAAAGCATTATACATTGTTCAAGAAAACTTAAGAACAATTAAAGCAGCCCAAGCTATTAAACAAAATTATTTAGAAACCTTAGGAAATTTAATATATCAATCTCATGAAGGATTATCTAATCTTTATAAAGTAAGTTGTAACGAGTTAGATTTTTTAGTTGAACAGACTAAAAATAATCCTAAAATTTTAGGTGCAAGAATGATGGGTGGAGGCTTTGGCGGCTGTACTATAAATTTAATTGAAAAGTCTGCAACCGCATCTTTTACAGAAGAAATAACAAAAAAATACAAAGAC
>CALHCK010000158.1 GCA_937936695.1 uncultured Polaribacter sp. | reverse complement strand
CCACAAATAAAAATATTAACAGAATCTATTGTACATCAACTAAAAAAAGGAGGAAGACTTTTTTATATAGGTGCTGGTACTAGTGGTAGATTAGGTGTGGTAGATGCCTCAGAATGTCCGCCAACCTTTGGAGTGCCTCATGAACTTGTAGTTGGTTTAATTGCTGGTGGAGATACTGCTATTAGAAAGGCTGTAGAATTTGCAGAAGATGATACAGAACAAGGCTGGTTAGATCTGCAATCGCATAACATTACAAGTAAAGATGTTGTAATAGGTATTGCTGCATCGGGTACTACACCTTATGTAATTTCGGCTTTAAAAAAATGTAACGACAATAATATTGCTACAGGTTGTATTGCTTGTAATAAAAATAGCCCTTTAGCTGCTGTTTCTAAATTTCCTATTGAAGTAATTGTGGGTCCTGAGTTTGTTACAGGTAGCTCTAGAATGAAAGCGGGTACTGCCCAAAAATTAGTTTTAAACATGCTATCTACCGCTACCATGATTCAATTAGGTAAGATAAAAGGAAACAAAATGGTAGACATGCAACTCTCTAATAATAAATTGGTAGAAAGAGGTACCAAAATGTTAGCTAAAGAATTAAACATCGACTTAAATACAGCAAGTAAATTATTACAGGAGTTCGGAAATGTTAGAAATGCTATTAAAAATTATAAATTATGAGCATTAATGTAAACTTATTAGGCAAAGGTTTAAAGTACTTAGGGCTTTTAATTTTTTTATTTATCGCTGCTCCCATCACTTTAACAATGGGGTTTAAAGCTTTAAAAAAGTTTGATAATACGCCTAATGAATACCTCACTTATATTTTACTAGCTATAGGTGCCATACTAATAGTTTTTACTATTTATTTTGCCTTTAAAACATTTCAAATTTTACTAAAAGCTTTATTTAATAGTTAATGCATACTTCTAACGGAATTATAGTTATTTTATCGTATCCAGATACGGTAGTTAGGCCTGCTTATTCAGAATTTTCTAGTAAAATATGGCCTTTACTGGGTATTGGTAGCAAACATGGTGTACAAGCAGGTCATGCTGCACTTTTATTGGTAAATAAAGACTCTAAAGAAATCAATTATTTTGATTTTGGAAGGTATATCACAAGTTATGGTAAAGGTAGAGTTAGAAGTAAGGAAACTGATCCTGAATTACGTGTTCCTTTTACTGCTGAATTTAAAAATGATGCGTTTAGTAATTTACCTGAAATTTTAATTTGGTTAGACAAACATCCTGAAAAAACTCATGGAGAAGGAAGACTAGTAGTTGCTACAAATACTGATATAAATTACGAGAAAGCTAAAAAATTTATAGATGGTCTCATCAACCAAAAAGAAATTCCGTATGGTGCTTTTGTAAAAAATGGAACAAATTGTGCTCGTTTTGTTACCGATGCTATTATTGCCTCTACCACAAATACAATTGCTAAATTTCATTTAAAAAAATCGAATCTACTAACTCCTAGTCCCATAGGAAATGTTATTAGAGGTAACTCTAACGATAAGATTTTTAGTGTAAAAAATCAGAAAATTACAACCTACACCAACAGGTCTGTTATTAGAGAATACAAAAATTCTTTTTTTAATAAGTTTGATATTGTACCTAATTTAAAAGGTACAGAATTACCTAACAAAGATGTTTTTAATTTAAATAATGCTACTTGGTTGGGTGGTATTGGTAGTGGAGCGTGGTTTAAAATAGAGGAACAAATATCTGTAGACACTTATAAAATATCTAGATATACTGCTAACGGAGTAAAAGATTTTGAAGGTTTTTTTATAATAGATAACACTACTTTTCAATTAGATGAAAAGCATGAATTTATATATCCTACTAATTGTAAAGAAATGTTTGTAATACAAAAAGAACTTACATTTACCCTTACAATTAATACAAAAGTGAATAAAGAAAAAAGTGTTAAGCTTTTAGCTTAGGTGTTGTAGGATTAAATCCAAAATCTGCATCTGGTAACTCTATTCCTAATTGATAAATAATATAACCAACACTTGCATAATGATGTATTGCATGACTATTTGCTTGCATTAAAATAGCACCTAAGGTATAATTTACAGTTTCTACACCTAACCCCATATTATCTGAAACAGCCACTGTTTTATTTAAATCAGATGGATTCAAATTTTTAATTTGATGAATTATCTTATAAAAATACTCGTTTCCTAAATCTGTTTGCACCTCACACATTTCATCTCTATTTCTTTTATGTAAATTAATAGTCTGAGATGGTAATCCTTCAAAAATACACGAAAACATATCTAAAATATGGCGCATATGACAACCAATACTAGAATAATAAGGAGCTACAGAACCATCTGAATATTGCTCGTTAGATATTGTATTTAATAATTTTACTCCTTTTAGTAAAGTTTTCTCAATCGCTTCAATCATAAATATTCTATTAAATCTTTTTTGTCGACAAAATTTTTATAAAATTACAAGTTAAAATCCGTTTTAAGAAATGAAATTTAAACATTTAATAACTAATTAAAAAACAGTAAATTAAATATTAAAAACAACTCTTTTAAACACATATTTTATACAAATAATAATTTTATGGCACACTATTTGAAAATATTATAACAAATATACGGAAGCTGAAAAGTATTTAGAGTAAGCAGAACCCTAAACACACTATTATGAAAAAAGGTTTATTATTATTTTTAGGATTTTTTGCATTAATATACACCGTTAGCGCAAATAACAATTATACAGAAAACATTAACAATACTATAAAATACAATTATTCTGATGCTGTTAACTTTATTGAAAAAGGTATAGAATTTTATATTTATACAAATGGTGAATTTGACTTTAATACACGTAAAAATAGCTATTATTATAATAGAAGAAATACAGGTGTTAGTATAGAAAGAGATTATAGAGGCAGAATTAGAAGAGTTGGTAGCGCTTTTATAGATTATAACAGATACGGCAATGTTGCTAGAATAGGAAACGTTGCTATCAGTTACTATCAAGGGCAATTAACAAGAGTTGGTAATTTAAGTGTTAGATATGATAACTGGGGATATCCTTTGTTTTACGGAAGAGTAAAAAATAACTACTACAACAATAACGGCGTTCGTATTAATTTAAATATTGGAGATATCTGTGATTACAACGATAGTTATTTTAGTCATAGAGATTTTAGAAGAAATTACGCACAAATTAGAGAAGATAACAACTACTATTATTACAAAGCTTATAAGAATGCTAAAATTGGAAAAAGAAGCCAAATTATAAGAAGAAGAAAACCAGTTGTATCTAATAGAAATACAAATATTAGAAAACCTGTAAGAGACAATAACTTTTATAAAAAAAGAGAATATGCGACTCTTAGAAATAATAAAAAAGTTTCTAAATACAGAAAAGTTACTCCTAATACAAGAAACTATGATTTAGACAGAAAAAATAGAAGACAATAAAAAACAGGTATTTTTACGTGTTTTTATAGAAACACTTTTGCATACATTTACAAACTGTTAGCTTTTGTTAAAAAGTTATAGGAATGTATTTGTTGGGAAAATAAAAAGAAAAAGTTAAGCGCCTTATAATATTATAAGGCGCTTTTTTTATTGTTAATACTTCTAAAGATATATCTATAATTTGGTACAACAAATAATCCTCATAAGTGTTAAAACCTATGAGGATTATACGTTATTTACCTACTAAAACAATAGCAGTTTTAATTAAACATCAAGAATAATTACCTGATTAATTTTTTATATTTAATACGTTTTGGCATTAAATCTCCACCCAAACGTTTCTTTTTATTCTCTTCATAATCAGAGAAAGATCCTTCAAAAAAGTACACCTGACTATCGCCTTCAAACGCTAAAATATGAGTACATATTCTATCTAAAAACCATCTGTCGTGACTAATAACTACTGCACAACAAGCAAAGTTTTCTAAACCTTCTTCTAACGCTCTTAATGTATTTACATCTAAATCATTGGTAGGTTCATCTAATAACAACACATTTCCTTCTTCTTTTAAGGTCATTGCTAAATGCAAACGGTTTCTTTCTCCACCAGATAATGTAGAAACTTTTTTATTTTGCTCGCTACCAGAAAAATTAAATCTACTTAAATAGGCTCTAGAGTTTACTTGCTTACCTCCCATCATTACTAAATCTTGCCCTTCAGAAAAATTCTCCCAAATTGTTTTATTAGGGTCAATGTCTGAATGTGCCTGATCTACATAAGCTATTTTAGCAGTCTCTCCTACTTTAAAATTACCTACGTCTGGGTTTTCTTCACCCATTATCATTTTAAAAATAGTAGTTTTTCCTGCACCATTTGGTCCAATAATACCTACAATACCTGCTTGCGGTAAGTTAAACGCTAAGTCTTCGTACAATAATTTATCTCCGTATGCTTTAGAAACTCCTGTAGCTTCTATTACATTGGTTCCTAAACGTGGTCCGTTAGGAATATAAATTTCTAATTTCTCATCTACTTGCTTTTGGTCTTGACTCATTAATTTGTCATAGTTTTTCAAACGTGCTTTTTGCTTTGTTTGACGACCTTTGGCTCCCTGACGTACCCACTCTAACTCTCTTTCTAATGTTTTTTGGCGCTTAGAAGCTGTTTTACTTTCTTGTGCCATTCTATTAGATTTTTGGTCTAACCAAGAAGAGTAATTTCCTTTCCAAGGTATTCCTTCTCCTCTATCTAATTCTAAAATCCAACCAGCAACGTTATCTAAGAAATATCTATCGTGCGTTACTGCAATTACAGTTCCTTTATATTGTGCTAAATGATGCTCTAACCAATGAACAGATTCTGCATCTAAATGGTTGGTAGGCTCATCTAACAATAAAATTTCTGGTTCTTGTAACAACAACCTACATAAGGCAACACGTCTTTTTTCTCCTCCAGAAAGTACTCCTATTTTTTTATCAGAATCCGGAGTTCTTAAGGCATCCATTGCTATTTCTAGCTTGGTATCTAATTCCCATGCATTGGCAGCATCAATCTTATCTTGCAATTCTGCTTGTTGCGCCATTAGTTTATCCATCTTATCTGCATCAGAATACACCTCTTCTAAACCAAACATGTCGTTTATTTTGTTGTACTCATCTAAAATAGCTACAGTTTCTGCAACTCCTTCTTTTACAACTTCTAAAACTGTTTTTTCTGGATCTAGCTGTGGTTCTTGCTCTAAATAACCAACCTTATATCCTGGAGAAAATGTTACATCTCCCTGAAAATTCTTTTCTACTCCTGCTATAATTTTAAGTAAAGTTGATTTTCCTGATCCGTTTAAACCAAGAATACCAATTTTTGCTCCGTAGAAAAAGCTTAAATAAATATCTTTTAAAACCTGTTTTCCTGTAGATTGATAGGTTTTAGAAACCTTATTCATCGAAAAGATAACCTTCTTATCGTCACTCATTTTTAATACTATTTTTTAAACTTAATTGATTATTGTAAACCGTATTGTTTACTTTTATACTCTACCTTTTAAGGCATTAAAAACCCATGCGATTGCAAAAAATCCTATACCTACAGATGCAAATCCCCAACCTGCTACATCATCATATCTAAAAGCTCCTAAAGCAATTAAAACAAGTCCTACAATTATCATGATTAATGTTGCCAAGGCAAGTACATTATTCTTATCCATTCCCATAATTTGTAAATTATTGATTAGAAACGCAAATATCGATAATTTATTTGAATTTTTTGTAGTAGAAAAACCTCAATAAATAGGTTTTTACTTATTAAATTAACTTAAAGGTATTCTATTTTAACTTCTAGCTAATTTTCTTAAGGCTACCCACTGTTTCATTTTTTCTCTAGAGTCGCATGCAGGGTAACCTACTACTGTTTGTCCTGCTTTTACATCAGCAATAACACCAGAACCAGCACCTACTTTTGCCCCAGAATGAATAGTAACATGGTCTTTTATAGAGGCACTTCCGCCAATAATAACACCATCTCCTAAAGTAACAGAACCTGCTAAACCACTATTACCTGCCATAATACAAGATCTTCCTAAAACACTGTTATGTCCTATTTGTACCAAGTTATCTATTTTACAACCATCTCCTAAAATAGTGGCACTAAATTTACCTCTATCTATACAAGAATTAGCGCCTACCTCTACTTGGTTACCAATAATTACATTTCCAATATGTTTTATTTTTACCAAATGGCTGCCATCATCACTAGGTCTGTAACCAAATCCATCTGAACCAATACTAACATTGGTATGAAATATACAATAACTACCAATAATAGACCTTTCTCTAATTACAGTACCAGACCAAATAGTAGTTGCATTTCCTATTTTACTATCATCAAAAATACTTACATTCGGGTAAATGGTTACATCATCTCCTAAAACAACATTTTTACCAATATAACTATTAGCACCAATTTTACAACCTTTACCTATTTGTGCTGATTTGTCTACAACTGCCGTTGGATGAATTTCTGACTCAAAATAAGGAGGAGCAGGATCAAAAGCCTCTAATAAAATTGCCATTGCCAAATCTGGATTTTTAACTTTTATAAAAGCCTTACTTTCTCCAGGTTCAATAGTTATTTTATCATATACAATAGCTGCACTTGCGTTTGAGTTTTCCCATAAACGTGCATATTTAGAATTTCCTATAAAAGTAATTGTACCACTTACGGCATTTTCTATTTGTTCTGGAGCGTTTATTTGTTGATTACAACTACCAACAAGCTCACCTTTAACCATTAAAGCTATTTCTTTTACAGAGAATGATTTCATAAATTATTTTTAATTTCCCTAAAAATAACTCTTTTATCAATTTAACCTAAAAAATATGCTTGTAAATTTATTTTTACTTTTTAAAGTCAACAAAATAATTGTTAATTTATTACATCTTATAATTCTGCAGCTAATCTTGCGCCTTGGTTAATAGCTCTTTTAGCATCTAACTCACTTGCAACATCTGCTCCACCAATTACATGAATTTTTTTATTCGTTTTTAATAAAGGTTCATATAACTCTTTATAAGGTACCTGACCCGCACAAATTATAATATGATCTATATTTAAAATTTTTAAGACACCATTTTGTGTGTAATGCAAACCTTGGTCGTCTATTTTTTGATAATTGACCTCTCCTATAAATTGTACTTTTTTCTTTTTTAATGTAGCTCTATGAATCCAACCTGTAGTTTTACCTAAATTACCTCCAAATTTACCCGAACTTCTTTTAAACATAAAAATTTCTCTTGGAGAAGGATGAAACTCAGGCACTACTGCTTCTACTCCGCTTCTAGCTTTTAAAGACTTATCAATTCCCCATTCTTTTAACCAAGCATCTATATTTTGAGAACTAGATGCACCTTCATCCGATAAATACTCTGCCACATCAAAACCAATACCACCTGCACCAATGATAGCTACTTTTTTACCTACATCTTTTTTATGCTTTAAAACATCTAAATAACTTAGTACTTTAGGGTGATTTATACCTGGTATGTTTAAAGCTCTAGGTTGTATACCTGTTGCAATTACTACTTCATCAAAGTCAGCTTCTTTTAAATCATCAACAGAGACTCTAGTATTTAGTTTTAGGGTTACGTTGTGTATTTCTATTTGCTTTTTAAAATAGCGCAAGGTTTCATAAAACTCTTCTTTACCAGGTATTTGTTTTGCTATATTAAATTGCCCTCCAATTTCTGTCCCAGCATCAAACAAAGTAACTTTATGGCCTCTTTGTGCTGCAATAGTTGCTGCCGATAATCCTGCAGGACCTGCACCAATAACTGCTATTTTTTTCTGTTTTTTAGTAGGATGATAATTTAGTTCTGTCTCATGACACGCTCTTGGATTTACTAAACAACTTGCTACTTTTTGCTGAAAAACATGATCTAAACATGCTTGATTACAACCAATACAGGTATTAATTTCATTTTCTTTTTCTGCCTTTGCTTTATTTACCCATTCTGGATCTGCTAAAAAAGGACGTGCCATAGATATCATATCTGCGTGTCCTTCTGCTAAAACCTTTTCTGCTGTTTCAGGCATGTTTATTCTGTTAGAAGTAATTAAAGGTATTTTAAGTTCTTCTTTCATTTTTTTTGTAACCCAAGTAAATGCTGCTCTAGGTACCGATGTTGCAATGGTTGGTATTCTTGCTTCATGCCAACCAATACCCGTATTAATTATAGTTGCACCTGCCTTTTCTATTTTTTTTCCTAACAAAACAATTTCTTCCCAAGAGCTGCCTCCCTCTACCAAATCTAACATAGATAGTCTGTAAATAATAATAAATTCTCTTCCTACAGCTTCTCTAATTTGTTTTACTATTTCTACAGCAAAACGCATTCTGTTTTCATAATCTCCTCCCCATTTATCTTTTCGAGTATTGGTTCTTTTGGTTATAAATTGATTGATTAAATATCCTTCAGAACCCATAATCTCTACCCCATCATATCCTGCTATTTTGGCCAATTTTGCACAGTTTACAAAATCTTTAATGGTTCTTTTAATACCAGATTGTTTTAATTTAAATGGTGAAAATTTATTAATTGGTGCTTTTATTTTTGAAGGCGCAACATTAAAAGGATGATAGCCATACCTGCCCGAATGTAATATTTGCATGCATATTTTTCCGCCTGCTGTATGTACCGCTTCTGTAATTTTTTTGTGTGCAACTGCGTGCTTTTTAGTAGACATTCTGGCTGCAAAAGGAGCTGTCCAACCTTGTATGTTTGGAGAAATTCCTCCTGTAACAATTAAACCTACTCCACCTTTTGCTCTTTCGGCATAATAAGTGGCAATTTTATGAAATCCATTTTTTTCTTCCTCTAAACCTGTATGCATAGACCCCATTAAAATTCTATTTTTTAAGGTAGTAAAACCTAAATCTAAAGGTTCTAAAATGTGTTTGTATTTCATAATATAGCGTATCTTACAAGTGTTATGCGTGCATAACACTTGTAAGATACGCTATTTAATTAAATTTAGAAAACAAAAAATTATACTAATTTTAAATCTTCTAGTTTAAATAATACTATAACATCTTCTTCTAAATCGTCTAAGATTTCTGAATATGTAATTTCTACTAATTTATTTTTTAAAGCATCTGATCTTAAATCAAATTTATCTAAAAGACTTGTTTTTATTAAATCAAAATCTATAATATCATCATTTTCTAAATGAAAAACATAAGCACCTTGTAAATAACCTACATAATTGGCCTTAATAGTAATTAATTGGCTGTTATTATTGTACATAATTATAAAATTTAATATTCTATTTCATCAAAAGAAGATTCATCGTCTGAGTAATCCTCCATAGTTTGCTCTAATCTAGAACTAATTTTTACTAAATAAAAAGTGTCTTCTGTTTTTACCTCTACGGCTTTAACAGTTTCTCCTTTTGAATTTTTAAACGAAATAACATCGTTGTAATCATATCCGTCTGGGTATTTTTCTATTAATAAATCTAAAATATCTTTGGTTAATTTAGCGTAATCAACGATGACTCTTTTCATAGCTTACATATTTAATAAGTACGCAAAAATTAAAGGAGCAACAATTGTTGCATCACTTTCTATAATAAATTTTGGGGTATCTATATCTAATTTTCCCCAAGTAATTTTTTCATTTGGCACTGCTCCAGAATAAGAGCCATAGCTAGTAGTTGAATCTGAAATTTGACAAAAATAGCTCCAAAAAGGAGTATCTTCTCTTTCCATATCCTGATACAACATTGGCACTACACATATAGGAAAATCACCAGCAATACCACCTCCTATTTGAAAAAAACCAATGCCATTTTCTTGCGTATTTTCAGTATACCAATCCGATAAAAAAGTCATGTATTCAATTCCAGACTTTACCGTAGATGCTTTTAATTCTCCTTTTAAAACATACGAAGCAAAAATATTCCCCATAGTAGAATCTTCCCAACCAGGACATACAATTGGTAAGTTTTTTTCTGCAGCTGCATACATCCAAGAATCTTTTAAATCAATCTCATAATACTCTTCTAGTACACCAGATAATAACAATTTGTACATAAATTCATGTGGAAAAAAACGTTCTTCATTTTCTTCTGCATCTTGCCAAATTTTAAAAACGTGTTTTTGTAACCTTCTAAAAGCTTCTTCTTCTGGTATGCAAGTATCAGTAACTCTATTTAATCCTTTTAATAATAAATCCCATTCGTCTTGAGGAGTTAAATCTCTATAGTTAGGTACTCTTTTATAATGAGAATGTGCTACCAAATTCATGATATCTTCTTCTAAATTAGCACCCGTGCAAGAAATTATCTGTACTTTATCTTTACGAATCATTTCTGCAAAAATTTTCCCTAATTCGGCAGTACTCATAGCTCCTGCTAAAGAAACCAACATTTTATTTCCTTTATTTAATTGCTCTTCGTAGCCTTTTGCTGCATCTACTAATGAAGCTGCATTAAAATGTAAAAAGTATTTTTCTATAAAATCTGAAATAGGTTGCTTACTCATAATCTTCAGTATCTTTAAATTTTGATATTTTTTTAGAGGAGGTCTTTTTTTCTACATTATATTCTTCATCTACCTCTTTATTAGAAGAAAACTTATAGCTTAACATTTTGTAATATAATTTTGCTGCCAGAAAATCTGATGATTTTTCTTGTGGATTTGGACACAGTTCTACCATATCAAAACCAACTACATTTTTCTCAGCAAAAACTTTCTTTAAAAAAGTTAATGTTTCATAATAAAACAAACCTCCTGGTTCTGGCGTTCCTGTACTTGGCATTATAGATGGATCTAAAGCATCTAAATCAAAAGTTATAAAAACATTACCTGTTAACTGGTCTAGTACATCTTCCATCCAATATTCATTTTCTGCCATATCATGTGCAAAAAACACTTTATCTTTATTCATTACATAAGTTTCAGAAACATCCATACTTCTAATACCTACCTGAATTAAATTTGTGTTTTCATTTGCTTCGTACAATGCACATGCGTGGTTATACTTAGAACCTTGGTACTCTTTTCTTAAATCTGCATGAGCATCTATATGTAATACCGTTAAATTATTAAAACACTCATTAAAAGCTCTAATTGTTCCTATAGATATAGAATGCTCTCCACCAAAAATGGTTACAAATTTATTTTTGTTGATGTATTTTTTTACTTCTAAATGAACCGCTTCTACCATTTTTTCTGGTGATGCATTTTCTGACACATAATCAGATAAATAAACTCCATGTTTATAAACTTCTGTGTTTGTTTCTATATCATAAAGCTCCATGTTTTCAGAAGCTTGTAAAAATGCTTCTGGACCTCTATCTGCTCCTTTTTGCCAAGTACTTGTTTCATCGTAAGGAACACGTATTAAAACTACTTTTGATGTTTCTAGTTTTGAGTATTCCTCAGGGATTCCTGCATAAGTTCTATTTTTTTTCATATCCTAAAATTGAAAGTAATTCTTCGCTTTTTTGTTGCTCTTTAAATAAAGTTGTTTCTAATTCTCCTTTGTTATTTTTACGAATTAAAATATGTTTTGGGTGTGGTATTAAACAATGCTGTAAACCACCAAAGCCACCAATAGTTTCTTGATAAGCTCCTGTATTAAAGAAACCAATATATAGTGGTTTTTCTTTTTCGTAGACGGGTAAATAAATAGCGTTAATGTGTTGTTCTGAGTTGTAATAATCATCACTATCACACGTTAACCCACCTAATAAAACACGTTCATATTTCCTGTCCCATTTATTAATTGGCAGCATAATAAAGCGTTTATTAATTGCCCAAGAATCAGGTAAAGTGGTTATAAAAGAAGAGTTAATCATATTCCATCGCTCTCTGTCGTTTTGTTTTTTTTGATACAAAACTTCATAAATTGCTCCTCCTGCTTCACCTACTGTAAAACTTCCAAATTCTGTAAAAATATCTGGCACTTCTACTTCTGCTTCATCACAAGCAGTTTTTATTTGAAGAATAATTTCGTTTACCATATACTGGTAATCATAATCAAAACCTAAAGAGTTTTTTATAGGAAAACCTCCACCAATATTTAAACTATTTAAACTTGGACATACTTTTTTTAATTGAATGTAAACATTAATACATTTTAGAAGTTCGTTCCAATAATATGCATTGTCTTTTATACCTGTATTTATAAAAAAATGAAGCATTTTAAGTGAAACTCGAGGGATATCTGCAATTTGTTCTTTATAAAAAGACACAATATTTTTATATCCAATACCCAGCCTACTTGTATAAAACTCAAATTTAGGTTCTTCTTCTGAAGCAATTCTAATACCTATGCTAAAATTTGTTTGTGTTTCTTGTAACAACAAATTTAATTCTTCGTAATTATCTATAATAGGTATGCAATTAGTGTGTCCCTCATCTAATAAACTGGCAATATTAGATATGTACTGATCTCTTTTAAAGCCATTACACAAAACATAACTATTATTATTTAACTTCCCATCTTTTTTTAATGATTTTACAATATCAATATCAAAAGCAGATGAAGTTTCTATGTGAATTTCATTTTTTAAAGCTTCTTCTAAAATATATTTAAAATGAGAGCTTTTAGTGCAATACGCATAATGATATTTACCTGAGTATTGATGCTTTTCCATGGCTTTATAAAACCATTGTTTTGCACAATTGATATTTTCTGTTATTTTAGGTAAATATGTAAATTTTAATGGAGTACCATATTGTTGTACTAACTTATTTAAATCTATATTATGAAATAATAAGTTACCGTTTTCTGTTTGAAATTCTTGCTGAGGAAAATCAAAAGTTTGTTCTATTAAATCTTTGTATTTTGTATTCATTTTTTTCAATAAAAATTATAAACAAAACTCCTTTGCTATCTTATAGCTAGAGCTTATATAACCTAAATTGAAGAAAATATTAAACGCGTAATTCTAAAAACACTCCTCTAAGTCTGAGGTTTTGTAAAGAATTTAATTGCAGTATTGTGGAAGTTAACCTAATTTTTCTGATACATTTCTTAAATGTGATACAACCTTTATGCTTCCTTAAAAAGTTATATTCAGAATAAGTGAAACTTAACATTTAACCTATCATAAGTAAATCAAATGTAAACTTTTTTTTAATACAAAATAAAAAAGTATTCTCTTTTACAGAAAATACTTTAATTAAATTATGGCGTTTCAATTATTGCATTGGCACATCAATAACAAGTAATTTACTTGGTTTTATAGCTTTTACAACAACCTCTTTTATGTCCCAAATACCCACAGCATCTCTTTCATCTAAAACAATATCTTCTATTTTTACATTACCAGCAATTAAGAAAAAATATGCTCCATTTTTTAATGAATATGTTGTTTCTATAGCAATATCTAAATCTATCATGGCAATATATGCTTGCTGATGTATAGGTAAAGAACCAGCTACTAAGTTAGTTTTAGGAGAAACTAATGTTTGAAATTTATTTTTTCTATCTGCTTCATTAAAAAACTTTTGATTGTAATAAGGTGTTACTTCTTCTGCCTCTGGAAGAATCCAAATTTGCAAAAAATTAGTAGCTGCTGTTTTGCTATCATTAAACTCAGAATGTGTTATTCCTGTACCTGCGCTCATTACCTGTACTTCTCCTACTTCTATAGAGCGTTTATTGTCCATACTATCTTTATGAGACAAGGCTCCTGTGATAGGAATTGAAATAATTTCCATGTTTTTATGAGGATGCGTTCCAAACCCCATTGAAGGCTGTACAAAATCATCATTTAAAACACGAAGCTTACCAAAATTCATTCTTTCTATGTTCTGATAACTAGCAAAACTAAATGTATGATATGATTTTAACCAACCATGGTTTGCAAGACCTCTAGAGTCTGCTTTGTGTAAAATTTGTTTCATGTTGCTTTTATTTTTTAATACAAGTGTCCCATTTTACCTTGTTGATAATCTCGCATCGCTTCTAAAATTTCTGTTTGCGTATTCATAACATAAGGTCCGTATTGTGTTACTTTTTCTTTAATAGGTGCTCCTGATAAAATTAAAAATACACTATTAGCATGTGCTGTAATTTTTACATTTTTTCCTTCTTTTTTAAAAGTTACCATTTGGTCTTTTCCTTTTTCTAAAGTATCTGTATCATTTACAACTATTGTGCCTTCTAATAGGTAAACTAAAGATTCATGTTCTTCAGGAATTTCTATACTTATACTTCCACTTTTTAAAGCATTTCCTGTAAAAACATTAACAGGAGTTTGTGTAGTAATATTACCTTGAATTTCTTGTTGATGTCCTGCCACAATATTTAACTGAATGCTTTTATCATCAGAAAATAATTTGGGTATTTGTGCATCTTCTAAATGTTGATAATTAGGAGTCATCATTTTATACTTAGCAGGCAAATTAAGCCACAACTGTATCCCTTCTAAATCGCCACCTTTTTTAACAAATTCTTTTGTAGGAGCTTCAGAATGAATGATGCCTCTACCTGCTGTTGTCCACTGAACTCCACCAGCTTTTACAACCATTTCATTTCCTAAAGAATCTCTATGTAATTGTTCTCCTTTAAACAATAAAGTAATGGGTTCAAAACCTCTATGCGGATGCGGACCTAAATCAAACGGATTGTTAAATTCTGATATTGCATAAGGTCCGTAATGATGTAATAACAAAAAAGGATCTACGTTTTCTACTCCTTGTGTTGGTAGTGGTTGACGTAATTTTATTGGCCCCATATTTACAAGAGGACTTGTTACTTTTTTTTGAATAGCTCTATAGGACGTCATCGTTAAATTATTTTTTTATTAGAATTGCTATCTAATTTTATCTAAAATATTGCTTAATGTAATAGCTTCTTCTTCTGTTAGTTTTTCTAAAAAAGAGATGTTTTTGTTTTTATCTAAAATTGATAAAAGGTCTAAACCCGCTTTAGTTATTTCAACATAAACAACTCTTCTATCATGCTCGCAACGTTCTCTTTGTATAAACTTTTTATCAAATAATTTATCCATTAAGCGCGTAGCATTTGGGGCTCTTTCTATCATTCTTTCTTTTACAACTTGCGCCTTAATTTTTGTTTTTGCACCACGTAGTATTCTTAAAATGTTGTATTGTTGTGGAGAGATTCCGTAAGGTTTAAAAAAATCGTTTTCTATACTTCTTAACCAATTAGACGTGTATTTTAAATTAATTAAAGCCTTTATTTTATTGTCTTTAAATGTACTATTTATGTCTTTAGAAATATCTCCCATATACTATTATTCTACTATTACTATTTTTTGATGCAATTGATTCTATAGATTTACCAAATATTTAATCTGTTTGTTTTTTTGATGTAACTAATAATTATTTATTTAAAATTATCATAAAACCAGCGTAAAATATTACTGATTTTATGATAATTTATATGATTGCTTTTATATATTATTTACTATAATTCAGCTATTTGCTTGTCTGCTTCAGCTATTTTAGTTTCACTATCAAACATTAATAAATCTAACGGTATAAACTCTACATCTGTAATTCCTAAAAACCCTAAAAACTGTTTTATATAGTTTCCTGCAAAATCTGCTTCACTACCTACTTTAACACCTCCAGAAGTAATTACAACATAAGCTTTTTTATTTTCTAATAATCCAACAGGTCCTTGTTCTCCATATTTAAATGTTAATCCTGCTCTCGCTATCAAATCAAAATATGCTTTTAATGATGCTGGTACAGAAAAATTGTAAATAGGCGTACCAATTACTAACACATCAGACTCTATTAATTCGTTTGTTAATTCGTCAGAGAATTTTAAAGCTTCTTTTTGCGCTGCTGTTCTTTCTCCATTAACAAATAAACCGTCTAAAATAGCATCATCTATAAAAGGAGTTTTATCAAATGTTGTATGTCTTGTTTTTACAGTTGCACCACTATTTTTACTCACTAATTTAGCTACTAATTTTTCTGCGTAAGCAGTAGATAAAGAACTTGTTTTATTACTACTTGCATTAATGTTTACTATTTTCATTTTCTTATTTTTTAAAAATTGTTGTTTCTATTTTTGTTTCTCCTTTAATCATTTGCGCAACAGGACATTTACCTGCCATAAAAAGTAATCTTCTCTCTTGCTCTTCAGTAATTTTGTTTTCAAAAGAAATTTCTTCTTCTAACCACTTTTTAACTCCCTCTTGGGTAAGCACTTCTTTCTGGGTAACATTTACAGCTATTTTACCAACGTTCCATCCTTTTTTTTCTGCATATACACGTAAAGTAATAGCTACACACCCACCTATTGCACTTAATAAATACTCTACAGGTGTTGGTCCGTTATCTCCTCCTCCAGAAGTTGTAGGTTGATCTATTGTTAAAAAATGATTCCTTGTTTTTACTTCTGCTAAATAGTTTTTGTTTGTTAAAACTACTTCGGCATGTTTACCTTTTGCCATTTTGCTACTATTATCTGTAATGTTTTACAGAATTATTTTAATGTTTAGCAAATCTACAAAATAAAAAAGTATTTACCAAGGAAAATAAATCCAAGGAAATTAAAAGAATCTAATTTAATTAATAACAGTAATATTTAAAGTGTAGTTAGTTTAACTTAATAGAATCTATTTTCTTTTGTAGTTCTTGTATTTTAAGTAAGTCGCTTTTTTGAGTAGCTAGAAGTTTTATAGAGTCTAATATTTCTTTATTACTTTCTAAAATAGTTTTTTGTTTTACAAAATATACATTTTCTCCTTCACTACTTCTCCACGCTTCGTTTAGCTGGTTATACACCTCTTCGTTCCACTTACTAGGATGTTTTGGATCTACCCAAACTACATCTCTATATTCACTATCTACAATTGCTAAATCTGGTGTTGCAGCTCCATCAAACTGAGCGTTTTCTTTTTTTATGGCAGAAATAGTACTTAAAAAAAACAATCTTTTTCTACCAGCAAGTTCTTTTATATATGGCCTAAATTCTACAGGTTTGTTGGCAGACCAATCATACTCTTTTCTAGATTCTATGACTTTTAAAGGCATTGCAGATACACCTGCATACCCTTGTTTTTTTGAAGCATGATCATAATAATACAACGCATTAGAACCATCTGCAGGAATAAAAACACTAAAAGTTAAACTAGTTCTTTCATTACCTACTGGCTCTAAACCAAACCAATGATACAAACCACTATAGGCACCAATTTTAGTTTTAGAAAAATTAAAATCGGTAACAAAAGGTTGTTGATTTTGGTCTTCTGATAAATATGGAATTTTTACTGCTGTTTTCATATTCCAAGGCAACGGGTCTGAAAATCCTGCCAAAAACTTCAAACTCTCTGCTTGTAAACGAGATACTTTTTCTGATAACGTATTTTGCTTTGTTAAATACGGATGGTTTTTAATGTTTTTAGGCGAAATATAAGTTCCTTTTCCTATTGCAATTCTTTCTATATAATCTTTAAAATTATGTGTACCGCTTTCTATAACCATGACACCTCCAAAAGACGGATACGGAAAAAAGAAACCTTTCCACTTTATCAAACTTACTACTTGCACCCAAGATCCAGCATCATTTTTCATATAAAAAACATCACTTGGCTCATAATTAAACAACATCCAAGGGTTTAAACGTTGCACAACTGCATTGTAAGTATTTCTACTAAATTTTAAAGACTCTCCAATAGAAAAAGTAACTGGTATTCTATTTTCGTTAGAAAATCTAGGAAATGGTGTAGTACTAGATACTGAAAACACCTCTTCTATATTGTCTTTTATTCCTTGCCAAACATATTTTTCTGTTGGCTGAATTGCCATTGTCCATTGGTTTCTTCCATCTACTCTAACCACATGGGGTAAAGAAACATCTTTGGTTTGTGAAACTGACTCATTAGCCATAGAAAAAATATTTCTTAATGGCTGTATTCTTTCATTTTGTGTTAATGGTAGCTCTACAATTTCTATTTTATTAAGATTATTAAATACATTATACATTTGCATATAATCGTAAAACTTAAGCGTCCATCCTAAATAATAAACAGCTCCTAAAAAGAGTGGTACAAAAATTAAAACACCTATTTTTTTTGCAATTCCAATAGGTTTTATAAGTCCTTTAATCCCTAAAAACAAAACTATTGCACACAACAAAGCAATAAACACATACTTTCTTATCATTAATAAAAAAGGCTGGTAGTTATCTCTAAAAAAAAGTAATACTGCCAGTAAAACAATACTAAACAGTAGTATTTTTATTTTTTGTTTTGTTCCCTTTTTCCAATAATTTTTTATCATGATAAATGCTTTTTACAATCTATTTTCAAATAATTAAGCTATCAATTTATTAATAAGCACGTGTTGTAATAAAATAATAGTTCTTGCATCAATAATTTCTTGATTCTTAATCATATCTAATGCTTTGTTAAATGGTATTTCTAAAACTTCTATTTCTTCGCTCTCACTAGCCAAACCTCCACCAGCATCAATTTTATCTTCGTTAGAATATGCGACTACGTATAAATGTACTTGCTCTCTAATTAATCCTGGAGATAAAAACAAAGTACTAACTTTTTGTAGATTAGAAACTGAGTAACCAATTTCTTCTTTGGTTTCTCTAATAACACTTTTTTCTGGAGCCTCGCCTGCATCAATAGAACCACCACAAACCTCTACAGAAAAACCATTATTAACACCCGCAACATGTATAGGCATTCTAAATTGTTTAGAGAGTACTACATTTTTAGTTTTTGGATTGTATAATAAAACCGCTACGCCATCTGCCTTACCATACACTTCGTGCGTTAAACGTTCCGTTTTTCCGTTTTTAAACATAAAATCGAAACTTACTTGCTCTAATTTTGCCCAAATATTAGATATTACTGTAGATGTTACATTGGTTACTTTATTACTCATCTTTATACATTACTATTATACGCTATAAAGGTAATTTTTATTGATTAATATTTATTACAATCTATCTATTTTGTAGAAATTTATATTAAAATCAAAAAAAATAAAGTTCCCAAACTTTTAAAAGTATAGCTTTCTATTAATTATTAACACTACTTAATTTGTTTATTCTTTTGTGAAAAAACTTTTACAATACTGTATTTTCTATGGGTTCTTTCAAAAGATTATTTCTTAATTTTGTTTTAAAATAAGAAATACCTTTCTATGGATTTAAACTTCAATAAAAACGAAGATCATAACAAATTATTAGCATCTGATTTACGTAAACGCTTTGCTAAAGTTAAACT
>CALHCK010000157.1 GCA_937936695.1 uncultured Polaribacter sp. | reverse complement strand
AAAATTGGTTTTAGACCTATTTTAAGAAAATTTACACCAAGATATTACGCTGTTTATGCTACAAAATAAAATTAAGCATAAAAGAATTCTAATGATTGTTGACGGGTATTACCCTGCCGATATTAGGGTTAGAAAAGAAGCTGAGTCACTAGCAAAAAAGCACCAAGTTTTTGTAGTTTGTTGTAAAAAAGAATCAGAAAAAGAAAGAGAAGTTTTAAATAAAGTAACTGTTTTAAGAAGTATTACATATAAGAGTTTTACAGAAAAAGGAATTATAGATATAAGAATTGCTATTAATTTTATTCATCCAAAATTTTATAAAGTTTTACCTAAAATTGTAAAAGAATTTAAAATAGATGCAATTCATGTTCATGATTTACCTCTTGCTAAAACTGGTTATTTAATTGCAGAAAAATACAATCTAAAAACAATTTTAGATTTACATGAAAATTACGCAGCAGCCCTTTTAACTTGGTTTTCGTGGCGAAAAAATAAATTAGTAAAATTAAAAAACAAAATTTTCTTTAACTATGATAGGTGGCAGAAGTATGAAAACAAAATTCTGTTAAAATATGACCATGTTATTGCTGTTGTAGAAGAAATGAAGGAGCGTATTATTGCAGATACCAATATAAAGGCCGATAATATAACAGTAATTACTAACTCAGAAAAAAAAGAATTTTCAGAGAATTTTAATGACCATGATATTTCGTTTTTTAATAATTATAAAGATAAATTTATAGTTTCTTATGTTGGTGGTTTTGGCCCTCATAGAGGTTTGCAAACCGCAATAGAAGGTATAAAAGAAGTTTCTAAAACAATACCAAATTGCTTATTAGCTTTAATAGGTCCTGCAAATAATGATGTTAAAAATCATTTAGAAAATTTAATTAGCACACATAATGTAAAAGATAATGTTGTTATATATGGTAGTCAACCATTTAAAGATGTGGTTAAAATAATGACGAGTTCTCATATAAATATCATTCCTCATATTTCTAATTTACATACAGAGAGTACAATACCTCATAAATTATATCAAATTTTATTATCTAAAAAACCTTTGTTAGTATCTAATTGCGCTCCGTTAAAAAGAGTGGTAAGTAATAATGATATTGGTTTTGTTTTTAAAGCAGGTAATGCTAAAAGTTTTGCAGATGAAGTAATTGCAATTAATAGTAATTACTCAAAAGCAGAAAATAAAGCAAATATAGGTTACCAATTGGCATATAATGGTAATTTAAATTGGGAGGATACAGAGCAAAAACTCTTAAATTTATACGATAATTTGTTTTCTTGAAAGTTTTAATAATTACATATTATTGGCCACCAGCAGGAGGTTCTGGGGTGCAACGTTGGTTAAAGTTTGTAAAATACTTGCAAAATTTTAATATAGAACCTGTTGTGTATACAGTAGCTAACGCTAATTATCCGAAAGAGGATGCTAGTTTACTATCTGAAATACCTAAAAATATAGAAATAGTAAAGCAACCTATTTTTGAGCCAACAGATTTGCTTTTTTGGAAAAAGAATAACTCTAAAAATAAAGGAGTTTCTAATGTTAGTAAAGGCGGAATGTTGTCTTTTATTAGAGGGAATTTATTTATACCTGATCCTAAAATACTTTGGGTTAACCCGTCTGTAAAGTTTTTACAGAAATATTTAAAAACTAACTTAATTGATGTTATTATTTCTACGGGACCACCTCACAGTATGCATTTAATCGCTCAAAAAATTCAACAAAAAAATAATATAAAGTGGATTGCAGACTTTAGAGATCCTTGGTCTGATTTGTATTATAATAAAGATTTTAAACAACTTTCTTTTGCAAAGAATAGAAATAAGCGTTTAGAGAAACAGGTATTACAAAATGCAGATTGCGTTTTAACAGTTAGTAATAACTTAAAAGAATCATTTTCTAAATCTTCGAAAAGAGTAGAGGTAATAACAAATGGTTTTGATGATGAGGTTTTAGATGCTAAGAGTGTTTCTTTAGATAAAAAATTTACTATTTCTTATATTGGTTTACTTCCTAAACAAAGTAATCCAAAGCATTTGTTTTTAGTATTGAATCAACTTTGTGAAGAAAACAATCAATTTAAAAACGATTTACAATTAAATTTTGTTGGTGATATTTCCGACGAAGTTAAAGAAGAAATAAAGCACAATAATTTAGAAGAAAACACCAATTTTGTAGGTTACGTATCACATAATAAAGCCATAGAATATCAAAAAAAAGCTCAAATTTTATTATTGCTAATACCTAATATTAAAAGATCTAAAGGTATTTTAACGGGTAAGTTATTTGAATATTTAACAGCAGAAAGACCTATTTTAGCTATTGGTCCTAAAGATGGAGATTTAGCAAATGTGCTAAATACAACTAATGCTGGTGTTATTTTTAATTTTGATGAAATTACTGAATTAAAGAATCAAATAAAGAGTTTTTATTCAGAATACAGGAAAAACGAATTGAAAGTAGTATCTAAAAATATAGCAAAATACCACAGAAAAGAATTAACCAAACAGTTGGCAGCTGTTATTAAAAGTTTACATTAGTAAAATGGGAATTGTATTAAAACAATCTTTTAGAAATACGATAATTATATACGGTGCTTTTTTACTAGGAGGAATAAATACGATTGTTTTTTATCCTAGGTTTTTAGGTAAAGAGTTTTACGGTATGGTTGTGTTTCTTTTATCTGCCTCTAATTTAATAATGCCTTTAACAGCATTTGGTATTCAATATACCATTGTAAAATTCTTTTCTTCATACACCTCAAAAAAAGAGAAAGATAAATTTTTGTCATCTGTAATTTTTTTACCATTATTAATAGCATTACCCATTGGTTTTTTTTGGGATTATATGCATGAATGGATTATGAATAAAGTAACAGAAGAGAATTCTATTGTTGAAAATTATACATTTTCTATCTATTTAATAGCTGTTGCGTGCGCTTATTTCGAGCTTTTTTATTCTTGGACAAAAGTACAATTGCAAACTGTATTTGGTAACATTCTTAAAGAATTATGGAACAGAGCTGTAGTTATGGTTTTGTTACTAGCCGTATTTTTTAATGTTATTACAAAATCTGAATTTATTTATTATCTAACAATAGCTTATTTGCTTAGAGTTGTAGTTATGATGAGCTATGCCTTTTACGTGTATTTGCCGAAATTTTATTTTAAGCTCCCAAATAATTTTTCAGAAATTATTAAATACTCTATGTATATTATATTAGCAGGTAGTGCCGGTGCTATATTGTTAGATATAGACAAAATAATGATTCCAGGTAAAGATGAAATAGAAAAAGCTGCGTATTATGCTGTAGCTGTTTTTATAGGGTCATTTATAGAGGCTCCAAGTAGAGCAATGACACAAATTTTACAACCATTAACTTCTAAATCTTTAAATGAATTTAATCATAAAGAGGTAGAAAATTTATATAAGAAAAGTTCTATCAATTTATTTTTAGTAGGAGGGTTGTTTTTCTTACTTGTTAACTGTGGAGTTACAGAACTTTTTAAAATTATGCCCGATAAAGATTATGCAGGCGGAGAGTATGTAGTGTTAATGATTTCTTTAGCAAAATTGTACACCATGTTTTTAGGTAGTAACGGAGCGATCATTAATAATTCTAAATTTTACAAAATTACTTTGCCAATAGCTATTGGTATGTCTTTGTCTGTATACATATTAAATAAACTATTTTATTTCAACTTAAATTTTGGTACAGATGGTTTGGCATTAGCTACATTACTAACAATTGTATTATTTAATACACTTAAAATATGGTATGTGTACGCTAAATTTAAAATAACACCTTTTACCAACAGATCATGGAGGGCTTTTATGCTTATTTTGGTAACTTTTTGTGTTTTTTACTTTTGGAATTTTGATATACCAATGTTTACAATAGGAAGTTTTTCTATCAGTCCTATTTTAAATATTCTTTTAAAAAGCATTTTAATTACTGTTATTTATGTCTTTTTAATATTTAAGCTTCATATCTCTACAGAGTTTGATGCTCTTTTAAAAAGATTCTACAAATAACAATCTATATAGTCTGTAAGCATGTGAAATAGCAATGCAAAACACAGTATTCTTATTTTCTTAAATAGTAATCCTAAAATATAAATAGCTATTGCAATATAAGAATGTAGTGGATGAAAGTTAATGCTACATCTGTTTTCAGCAAAGATAGGTGTTGCCAAAAGATGGTCTAAATCTACTAACATAGAACAAATAAATAGTAGATATACCAATTTCCATTGTTTTCTATAAAAAAGAAAAGCAATAAAAAAAGGAACAAGAAAATGTAAACCGTAGTGAATAATGAATTTTGCGCTCATAAAATAAAATAAAGGCTTATATAAATAAGCCTTTATGTTATTATCAATATAATAATTAATTAGGGGGATATTATATTAATAATTAAAAATCAGGGGATAAATTATTATATTCGTATATTCAAATATATACTTTAACATGGTACTTCTACTTAACATATGTTAAGCAAATGTTATTTTTTTATTTTGAATAGATTTTTTTTCGAATTCTACTAAGTTGTACAGGAGTAATATTTAAATAGGATGCAATGTGGTACTGAGGTATTAAATTTTCTATATTAGGTATATGCTTTTTTAATTTTAAATACCTTTCTGTAGCATCTAAAACAGATAAATCATAAATTTTAGATTCTAACGTAATAAAAATAATCTCTAAAATAGACGAGTATAGGTTTGAAATTCTTTTATCGTCTAATGTAAGTGCTTTAAATTCTTTAAAGTTTATAGCATATACCTCGCAGTCAGATAAGCAGTCATAAGAGAGTTTAGAAGGTTTTTTTAGGATTAATGCAGCCAAGGCGCCAGTTGCTCTGTACGGGGTAAATAAGTGTCTTATATACTCTTTTCCGTTTTCGTCTGTGTAAAAAGATCTAATAATGCCTTCTGTTAAAATATAGATGTCATTAGGAATCTGATTTACTTTAGCAATACTATCTCCTTTTTTAAATTTTTTTAATCTAACTAAAGACAAGAATTTGTCTAAAGATTCTTTGGGAATATCTTCAATAGAAGATATAAACTCTGATAAGAATTTCATTTTTTTTATTTTACCAATTTTTCTTTGTAGCGATTTTTGGGGGTAAAATACGCTGCTAAGTTACTAAAAAATTATAGTAAATAACTAATAGTATTTGGTCCTTCCATAAAAAGAAGGTCTAAAATGGATAAATTAGGTATAAATCCGTACTTTTCATCAAACATTTGTATATACCTATCAAAGTTTCTAGTAGGATTTGTTTTGGCATTTGATAAATCTCTAAAATCATTTTTAGTTTCTACAACGTACTCATTAGTTTTAGAGTAATTAACATCTAACTGTAAAGCATCTTTTATAAATAAGAAAGTGTCTATATTTAAATCTTGTAAGTAGGTATATTTTTTTTTGAATATTGGCAGTAAATCATCTTCATAAAATTCATAAAAAGGAGAGGTTCTGTATGATGATTGTAAAGATTTTAAATGCTGATCTTGCCAAGGAAAATCATTCTCTACCAACATGTCTTTTGTTTGCTTTCTTTTAGTACTGCCTTTTAGTTTATTTTTTACAGGAATATTCAACAATTGTTTTCCATTAGAGTTATAAATATAACATCTGTTTCTATAACTCTGTTTCTGAAAATTATCCTCCATTTCAAACACAATATCAGTTTCTTTTATAATTTCAGAATACTGATTGATAGGAGAGAAGTAGGTAGGTATAAATAATGCCATAGCAAGCTTTATTTTTTATTAGATTTCTTTTTACCTTTAATAAAGAAACTATAACCAATATACAATGCTAATAAAATAAATACTAAATATCTGTAAGAAACAGGTTTTCCTTCTCCATGTACTGTAGTAAACATTCTATTCCATCTAATAGATTTAATTTTTTCTCCAAAAGATCTAGCATCAGCATCCCAACTAAACCAAATCATAACAGGTTTACCTAAAACATGATCAAAAGGTACATACCCCCAATATCTAGCATCTAAAGAGTTGTGTCTATTATCTCCAATTAAATAAAAATAATCTTGTTTAAAAGTGTAAGAATCTGCTTTTTCTCCATTGATAAAAATATTATCTCCAACAACTTGTAAATCATTGTTTTCATAATTTTTAATGATTTGCTCATAAAAAGGCAAAGATTCTGAATCTATTTTTACTGTTGCCCCTGCTTTAGGAATATAAATAGGGCCAAAGTTATCTTGACTCCATCCTAGTTTTTCTACATGAGGAAAAATAGCTTTATCTGGTGCGTGATTAACTTTTTTAACAGATACTGTGTAAGGGTATTTTTTTAATTTTACCACTTCTTCTTCTGTTAAATTAATATTGATTTTTGTATCAACATTAATCATTTTTAGCTTTTGAGCTAATTGAGGATTAAGACCACCAACTACCTCTGTGTATAATGAGTCTGCACTTATTTTAGATAAACTACCATTTTGTTTTATAGCACGTTGTACTTTTGGATTGTTCCAATATTCGTTTAAAATTTTATAAACACCAGTTCTCTCTTTATCAAGTAAAAATTTAGGATAATTGTTTTGCGTTAAAGGTTCTTTAGATTCATACGTATAGTAAAACTGAAGTTTACCCCTTTCAGGTAATACATTCTTTTTACCATTAATATAAAAGTAACCATCTATCATTTGAATAGAATCACCAGCAATACCAACACAACGCTTTACGTAATTAGTTTTTTTATCTACAGGTTTATAGGTGAATTTTCCAGATGTATCTCCCCACATGGTAGCCAAAGTATCTGCAGGCCAGTTAAAACAAACAATATCGTTGTTTTTTATTTTTTGAAGACCAGGAATACGAGTATATGGTAATTGAGGTTTTTTTAAGTAAGAAGCTGTACCAATAATAGGTAAAGAATCGTGTACCATTGGGGCAGAAATTACCGAAGAAGGTACTCTTGCACCGTAATGAAATTTACTAACAAATAGATAATCACCAACCAATAACGATTTTTCTAATGAAGAAGTAGGTATGGTAAAGGGTTGCATAAAATAAGTATGCACTAGCGTAGCAGCAATAATAGCAAAGGTTATAGAGCTAATCCATTCACCAAGTTCAGAACGGGGCTTTAAACTTCTTTCGGCATTGTATTTTGCATCGGTAGCATAACTCACATAATATATGTACAAACCAAAAGTAGCAATTACTAAAAAAGATTCTATTTTTTTATAAAAACCAAAAGTTCTGATTGTTTCAATCCAAATTACAGGAAACATTAATAAATTTACAACAGGTATAAATAATAAAATAATCCACCATTTAGGTCTCTTAATTATATCCATTAAAACAATTCCGTTGTAAACAGGAATTGCAGCTTCCCAAGCTTTTCTACCAGCCTTTACGTATAATTTCCATGTTCCTAAGAAATGAATTACTTGTACTGCTAAAAAAAAGATAAACCACTGTGTAAATGTCATAATTGTAATACTTTAAATTCTATAAAAGATAGTTCTGTGTGTTTTATAAGGCGTTATAATGTAAAAGTGTTACAGTTTTTAACGTAGGTTTAACACATCCTTCATCGAGAAAATTCCTTTTTTACCAAGAATCCATTCTGCAGCTACTACTGCGCCTAAAGCAAACCCTTTTCTGTTATGAGCTGTATGCTTTATTTCTATAGAATCTACTTCAGAATTGTACCATACAGTATGCGTACCTGGTACTTCTGGTATTCTTTTAGCTTCTATAGGGATGCTTTTTTCAGATATTTCATTTCCTAATTTCCACTCTTCTTTAGCTGTATTTTCTATAATACCCTCTGCTAAAGTAATAGCAGTACCACTAGGCGCATCTAATTTTTTTGTATGATGAATTTCTTCCATAGAAATATTATAATCTTCTAAAGAACTCATCATTTTAGCAAGTTGTTTGTTAAGTTCAAAAAAGATATTAACTCCTAAACTGTAATTAGATGCATAAATAAATGCACTATCTTTTTCTTTACAAAGTGCAACAGCATCTTCATATTTATCTAACCAACCTGTGGTTCCAGAAATAACTGGTACTTGGTTGTTTATACAGTCTGTTATGTTATTAAAGGCAGAAGAAGGTACGCTAAAATCTATAGCAACATCTGCTAAAGTAATATCTACAACATCTTCTACATCTTTTCTAATTACAATTTCATGTCCTCTAGATAAAGCTATTTTTTCAATTTCTTTACCCATTCTTCCGTAACCTAATAATGCAATCTTCATTTTAAAAATTATATTTAATTGTTAATCCTACTTTAGGTGCCTCAATTCTAATAGGGTCATTAATAAAAGTAGGTTCAAAAGATAAATTATCATCTGTGTTAAATTGCAATAAATGTGCATTAACACTAGCTTCTACAATCTGTAAAACATAAATAATTACAGTTGATAAAAGTGATAAATCTCTGTTTTCTTTTAATTGTTCTTGTGCTCTTTGTAATGTTTCTATAGATATGGTTTCTCTTGTGGTACCATCATCATTTATTACTGTAAACTCATCTGGTAAGTTTCTGCTTCTTAGTTTAAAAGCATTTCTAAACCTTTTAAATTCTTTGTTATTATCTAAGTAAAAAAAGATACTGGTTCCTAAAGCTCCCCATACAATTGGAGTTTTCCAATATTTTTTGTTGTACGCTTGTCCCATACCAGGAAAAACAGCAGAATAAAAAGCAGCTTTAGATGGGGTTAAAGGGTTATAAATACGCCCTTTTTTAATTTTGCGTAGTTTTTTTAATTCTAACGTATCTTTTTGAGCAAAAATACTAGTAGCTAAAAAAGCAAAACATACAACAGTTATAAATTGTTTTAAAAACACTTATTTTAATAAGTTTTTAATACGGTTAAAGTCTTCTTCAGAAGTAAAAGGAATCGATATTTTTCCTTTACCATTATTACCAACAGTAACGTCTATTTTGTTGCCAAAGTATTCGTTAAAATCTTTTATACTTGCTTTTATATAACTAGGTATTTGTTTTTTCTTTGCTTTGGCAGGTGCACCTGCTTTTAAGGTTTTAACTAAATCTTCTGTTTGTCTTACAGATAATTTGTCTTTTAAAACCTTTTCATAAATAGCAAGCTGATCTTCTGTGTTTTCTACATTAATCATGGCACGCCCATGCCCCATAGAAATAAAACCATCTCTCATACCTGTTTGTAAAATAGGGTCTAGTTTTAACAAGCGTAAATAATTTGTAACTGTAGATCTTTTTTTACCAACACGCGTACTAAGTTCTTCTTGTGTTAATTGAATTTCATCAATTAAACGTTGGTAAGATAAAGCAACCTCTATAGGGTCTAAATTTTTACGCTGAATATTTTCAACCAATGCCATTTCTAGCATTTCTTGGTCGTTGGCTATTCTAATATAAGCAGGTACTGTTGTGTTACCAATTAATTTAGAGGCTCTAAAACGACGCTCTCCAGAAACTAATTGAAACTTGTTACCTTCTAGTTTTCTTACAGTTATTGGCTGAATAACACCTAATTCTTTAATAGAACCAGCAAGTTCGTTTAATGCTTCCTCATCAAAATATGTTCTTGGTTGGTAAGGGTTAACATCAATTAGACTTAACTCTATTTCTATAATACTACCAACCACTTTATCTGCATTTTTATCGGATGCAGAGTTAATGTTAGATGATTCTTGTAACAAAGCAGATAATCCTCTTCCTAAAGCTTGTTTCTTGGTTGCTTTTGCCATTTTACGAATTCTTGTTTAATAATTCTTGCGCCAAATTTAAGTAATTTACAGCACCTTTACTTGTTGCATCGTAGTCAATAATACTTTCTCCGTAACTAGGAGCTTCTCCTAAACGGGTATTTCTTCTAATAATAGTATCAAAAACCATACTAGAAAAATGTTTTCTAACTTCATCAACTACTTGATTAGAAAGACGTAATCTAGAATCGAACATGGTTAATAATAAACCTTCTATGTCTAGCTCTGAGTTATGAATATTTTGTACACTTTTTATGGTGTTCAATAATTTACCCAATCCCTCTAAAGCAAAATATTCGCACTGAATAGGTATAATAACAGAATCTGCAGCTACCAAAGAGTTTAAGGTTATTAAACCTAAAGAAGGTGCACAGTCAATTAAAATATAATCAAATTCATCTTTTAAATCACCTAAAGTTTTCTTTAGCATGTATTCTCTATCTTGCTTGTCTACCAATTCTATTTCTATGGCAACCAAATCTATATGAGCTGGTATTATAGATACGTTAGGAGAACTGGTTTCTACAATTGCTTCTTTTGCAGATATTGTATGCTCTAAAACCTGATAAGTTCCGTATTCTACAGCATCTACATCTACACCCAAACCAGAGGTAGCGTTTGCTTGTGGATCTGCGTCTATTAATAAAACTTTCTTTTCTAAAACGCCTAAAGATGCAGCAAGGTTTACGCTTGTTGTTGTTTTACCAACACCACCTTTTTGATTTGCAATAGCAATTATTTTTCCCATTTTGTAGAGGTTGAATTTTGTAAAAAGTAAAATTACATTTTTTTCTGTTTATATAAAATGAAAGATGTTAACAAAACCATATTTATTTAAACTTTTTATTTTGATTTTTATAAAGTTTTTTTTGGATGAAAAAAATGCAAACGTAATTTTTTTAAACAATTATTTATTAGGAATGTTTTCTAAAATATGTACTAAAAAGTTCCAGAATTTTTGAGTAGATGAAATACTAGCTCTTTCGTCTGGAGAATGCGCACCTAAAATAGTTGGTCCAAAAGAAACCATATCCATTTTTGGGTAATTTTGTCCTAAAATTCCACACTCTAAACCTGCATGACATGCAGCTACATGTGCTTTTTCGCCATGTAATTTTTCATATAAATTACTAACAACTGTCAATATTTCAGAATCTATATTTGGTTGCCAACCAGGATATTCTCCAGAGAATTCTACTTGAAAACCAGATAATTCAAATGCCGATTTTAAAGAGTTAGCTAAATCTAATCTATTGGTTTCTGAGGATGAACGTGTTAAACAATCTATTTTTATTTGCCCGTTAGCAACAACTACTTTAGCTATATTATTAGATGTTTCTACTAGATTTTTAATATCCGGACTCATTCTATAAACTCCATTATGAGCAGCATAAATAGATTTTAAAAGACCTTCTTGCACCCCTAAATCCATTACTTTTTCAGGAATAGTAGTTTCTTCAATAGTTATATAAAGATTAGGTTCTTTAGACGCAAACTCTTGTTTAATAGTGTTAATAAGTAGGTTTGTTTCAAAAAGAAAAGCTTCTTTAGAAATAGTATCTACACTAACAAAAGCAGCACTTTCTCTAGGTATTGCATTACGTAAACTACCTCCGTTTATAGAAGCTATACGCAAACCATAATTTGTAAAACCATCAAACAATAAACGATTCATTATTTTGTTTGCGTTTCCTAATTCTTTTATAATATCTACACCAGAATGCCCCCCTAATAAACCTTTAACAGCTATTAAAAATCCAGATGAGTTTTCAGGTGTTTTTTCTTCAGAATAATTTCTTGTAGATGTAATATCTACACCACCAGCACATCCCATTCCTATTTCATCATCTTCTTCGGTATCTAGGTTTAGTAAAATATCACCAGTTAAAATATTTGCTTCTAAGCCCATAGCACCTGTCATTCCAGTTTCTTCATCAATTGTAAATAAAGCTTCTATATTTGGGTGTTTTAGATCTGTTGAAGATAAAATAGCCATAATTGCAGCAACACCTAAACCATTGTCTGCACCTAAAGTAGTACCTTCTGCAGTTACCCAATCTCCATCAACAATCATTTTAATACCCTCTTTATCAAAATCAAAAACAGTATCTGTATTTTTTTGATGTACCATGTCTAAATGGCTTTGCAAAGTCACTGTTTTTTTATTTTCTAAACCTTCTGTTGCTGGTTTCCTTATAATAACATTTCCTATTTTATCAACAAAAGTTTCAAGTTGAAGCTTTTTACCAAAATCTACCATAAATTGTATAATACGGGCTTCTTTTTTAGAAGGACGAGGTACTGCATTTATATCTGCAAAATGATTCCACACAACTTTTGGTTCTAAATTTCTTACTGCTTTACTCATTTAAATAGGATGTTTTTTTAAGATGTATTAATTTATTTCTAAAATAGTTTCTTGCGTTTCTTTTCTAATTTTCTTTAAATCTTTCATATAGTCATCGTTAGCTCTAAAACCAACAGGAAGTACTAAAACAGATTTTAAATTTTGCTCTTTTAAGTTTAAAACCTCGTCATATTTTTCAGGTGTAAACCCTTCCATTGGGCAAGTGTCTATTTTTTCTATAGCACAAACGGTAAGTAAGTTTCCAAGAGCAATATATGCTTGATTTTTGTTCCAAAGAAATAATTCTTCTTGCGTTTTTTTGCTGATTTCAGCAGTTAAAAACTCTTTAAAAGGAGTAATAACGTCATCAGGAGTATTTCTTAATTTTTGTACTAAATTAAAATAATTAGTTACTTCTTTGGTAGTAAAATTATCTTTTGTACAAATTACTAAAAGATGAGAAACTTGTAAAACTTGTTGCTGATTCCAAGAATGTGGTACAAGTTGTTGTTGAATTTCTTTATTCTTAACAATTACTAATTTAAGAGGCTGTAAACCGTAAGATGTAGCGGTTAAATTAAAGGCTTCTTTAAGTGTATTTATTTGCGAATCAGAAAGTTGTTTTTCTGAGTCGAATTTTTTAACAGCATAACGCCATTTTAAACTATCTATAATATTCATTTCTGTGATTTAAAATGCAAAAATAAGCGAATCTAGTTCATCAATACCGTTAACTCAATTATAAAAATTTATAAAACCATCATTTTTTTTGTATTTTAGGTATAAAAAGCTATGAATGAAGATTTTTTGCACTATGTATGGAGGTATCAGTTATTTGCAACAACAAATTTAAAAACTACACAAAACAACCTTATTTCTGTAATAAAAAAAGGAATATATAACACCAATGCTGGACCAGATTTTAAAAATGCACAAATAAAAATAGACAATCAACTTTGGGCAGGCAATGTAGAAATTCATTTAAAATCATCAGATTGGTATGCACATCATCACGAAGTAGATAAAAATTACGATGCTGTTATTTTACATGTTGTTTGGGAGGATGATGTACCTGTTTTTATGAAAAATAACACAAAAATACCTACTTTGATTTTAAAAGATGTTGTGTTGCCATTAACTGTAAAAAATTATAAAAATCTATTTACAGCGCAACCTCGATGGATTTTTTGTGAAAACGAAATTGCATCTGTAGATAGTTTTATATTAAATAATTGGAAAGAACGCTTGTTTTTTGAGCGGTTAGAACGAAAGTCTAACGAAATAAAAGAATTTTTAAATGCGTGTAATAACGATTTTGAAGCGGTTTTATTTAAAATGTTAGCTAAAAACTTTGGGTTAAAAATTAACGGAGAGGCATTTTTAAGTTTGGCAAATTCTTTTAATTATTTGGTGTTAAAAAAAGTTCAGTTTAACAAAAATACCTTGGCGGCTTTACTTTTTGGTCAAGCAGGTTTTTTAGAAGATAGGGTAGAGGAAGCTTATTTTACAGAATTAAAAAAAGAATATAGGTATTTACAACACAAATACGATTTACAGCCTATAGATAAAAAACAATTTTCGTTTTTTAGAATGCGTCCTTCTAATTTTCCTACGATTAGAATAGCTCAGTTGATTTCTTTGTATCATAAAAATCAAAACTTATTTTCTAAAATAATAAAAGTTAATAATTTAGAAGCGTTTTATGATTTGTTTTCTGTTGATGTACCAATGTTTTGGAAAACACATTATACTTTTGAAAAAGAGGCTAAATCATCACCAAAAAAAATAACAAAACCGTTTGTAGATTTATTAATTATCAATACAATTATTCCGTTAAAATTTTTATATCAGAAAAATAAAAAAGGAGCTTGTGAAGATGAAATATTGGCTATTATAAAAAATATTAAACCCGAAAAAAACAGTATAATCTCTAAATTTAAAACGCTTAAAATAACTTCTGAAAGTGCTTTTGAAACACAGTCTTTATTAGAATTAAAAAATAATTATTGTGCAAAAAAACGATGTTTACAATGTGCCTTAGGACTTACTATTTTAAAAGAAAAGACCTAAGAAATATATCTTAGGTCTTTGTATTTTATTAAAAAATGTAAATAATTACATTTCCATAGAGTGATATACGTTTTGTACATCATCATCTTCTTCTAATTTTTCTAATAATTTTTCTACGTCTGCTTGCTGGTCTTCGGTAAGTTTTGTAGTAGTTGTAGGAATTCTCTCAAAACCAGAAGATAAAATTTCTATACCATTATCTTCAAAATAACTTTGTAAAGAACCAAATTGCTCAAAAGGCGCATAAATAATTACCCCTTCTTCGTCGTTAAATACTTCTTCAACTTCAAAATCAATTAACTCTAACTCTAATTCTTCTAAATCAGAAATGTTGTTTTTGCTAACAGTAAAATTACAAGTATGGTCAAACATAAATACAACAGAACCAGAAGTTCCTAAATTACCATCGCATTTATTAAAAGCAGCTCTAACGTTAGCTACTGTTCTGTTGTTGTTATCTGTAGCAGTTTCTAACAGAATTGCAATTCCGTGTGGTGCATATCCTTCAAAAAGAGTTTCTTTATAGTTGGCAGTGTCTTTGTCTGTTGCCTTTTTTATAGCACGCTCTACATTATCTTTAGGCATGTTTGCTGCCTTAGCGTTTTGTATAACTGCACGCAAACGAGAGTTTGTATCAGGATTAGGACCACCTTCTTTAACAGCCATTACAATGTCTTTACCAATTCTGGTAAAAGTTTTTGCCATTGCAGACCAACGTTTCATTTTTCTTGCTTTCCTAAACTCAAATGCTCTACCCATTTCTAAAAATATATTTTTTAATTAACTCTGCACAAATGTAAAAATTAGCAAGTTGTTTTACAATATTTTAAGAAAAGTATTTGGTTTTTATAAAAATTAACAAATATATAAGAGTTGTGCCTGTTGTTTCTCTTGTACATAGCATGGTAAAAAAATATCTTTGAGTTTTAAATTAACTACAGATGATAAAAAGAATTTTAAGTGTAATTTTTGCAGTTTTTGTATGCAACGCATTGTTTAGCCAAGTTAATGTTTTGGTGTATACTAAAACAGCAGGTTTTAGGCATAGATCTATAGATACCGGTAAACAAGCTTTTAAAACATGGGGAGCGCAAGAAAAATGGAATGTTTTATTTTCTGAAGAAACTACAGATATTACTACAGACAAATTAAAAGATATTGATGTAGTTGTTTTTTTAAATACCACTTTAGATGTTTTAGATGCAGCTTCTAGAAAAGCATTTAAAAAATATATAAATTTTGGAGGAGGTTTTGTAGGTATTCATGCAGCTTCTGATACAGAATTTAATTGGCCTTGGTATTACCAAATGGTAGGAGCTCAGTTTAAAAGTCATCCTAAAGTACAACCGGCAACATTAGATGTGCATAAAGAATGTAATCATCCGTCTATAGCACATTTAGAAAACAGATTTACGGTAAAAGATGAGTGGTATAATTTTAAAGCACCAGTATTAAAGCGTGTTAATGTGTTATTAACATTAGATGATACTTCTTATAAAGGGAAAAAGAAAGATAAATCGCATCCTATTTCTTGGTATCAATATTACGAAGGAGGTAGAGTGTTTTATACAGGAATGGGGCATACCAATGCTATTTATTCTAACCCTGGTTTTGTAAACCATATTAAAAAAGCTGTTAGTTGGGCAGCAAAAGAAATAGATGTTCCTTTAGAAAAAGGATGGAAAAATTTATTGGATAAAAATTTAAGTAATTGGGATACGTTTATAGGCTCTCCGCACGAATCTGTAGATATAACTGGAGTAGAAAAAAGTAAAGATGGTAAATCTGGAAAACCTTTAGGAATTAATAATGATGTAAAAAAAGTGTTTTCTACAATTGATGAAAATGGTGAAACTATTCTTAAAATTTCTGGAGAAATATACGGTGGTTTAACTACTAAAGAAGAGTATGGTAAT
This sequence comes from uncultured Polaribacter sp., assembly GCA_937936695.1. Taxonomy (GTDB): domain Bacteria; phylum Bacteroidota; class Bacteroidia; order Flavobacteriales; family Flavobacteriaceae; genus Polaribacter. The sequence continues at coordinate 537 of CALHCK010000157.1, read as the reverse complement.
TATCATTTAAAGGCGCAATTTAAATGGGGGAATAAAAAATGGGAACCAAGGTTAAAAAGAAAAATGGACAATGGTATTTTGTATCATTGCCAGGGTACACAGGGTGCTTTTTGGAATGTTTGGATGCATAGTTTGGAGTTTCAGGTACAAGAAGGAGATTGTGGAGATTTTTATGCATTGGGAGATGTTTATGGAGATGTACATTCCGAAAGAAAAAAAGTAGAAAACGGTAAAAAGCAATTTATATACAACCCAAAAGCAGAATTACATTCTTTTAAAAGTAAAAAATTCCCGTCTTCTTATGTAAAAAGAAGTGTTTCTCATGAAAAAAAGAATGGAGAGTGGAATACTTTTGAGCTTATTTGTGTAGGTACTACTAGTTTGCATATTGTAAATGGTAAGGTGGTAAATGTTGTTAAAAATGCACGATACGATATTAATGGAAAAACAATACCGGTTAATAGTGGTAAACTACAAATACAATCTGAGGCAGCAGAAGCATTTTACAAAAACATAAAAATAAAACCTATTAGTAAG
>CALHCK010000156.1 GCA_937936695.1 uncultured Polaribacter sp. | reverse complement strand
GGGGCTTGATGATCCGTACCCATTAGGAGAAATGGAAAGTGATAAACAGTCTTCTTACCCTGGTAAAATTTTAGATTTGGCTATTGAAAAGGATATTATTACAGAGAAAGAAAAGGGACAAATTTGGGAAGATAATGTGTTACAGTGGTTGTTTGGGGATGATGAAAGTGCTAAACAAGCTTTAATTAATAAGATATTAGGGTAAATGTTATTTTCTATATAGAACAAGAAGCCAGCAATTTTTTTGCTGGCTTTTATTATTTATGTTTTATTTTAATTGTTACATTTTTTTAAAATAGCTTCTGCTCTTTGTAGTTGAAATTTAGGATAAAAAAGAGTAGTTATTTTTTCTTTTTTACTAAGTTTTATTGCGTGTTTAACGTCTTTACAAAAAGGAGTTATTGGTTGTTTAAAATATTTGGCACTTTCAATATTCCATTCAGCATTTGCTAAAACAACTCTAGGGTTGTTTGGAGCTATTTTTAAAGCTTTATGATATAGTTGCGTAACTTTTCCTGCTAATGTCATTCCGTATTTAGAGCCATCAAAAGCAATGTAAGCAGTATGTAACAAGGCTTGTAAAATTATAATTTCTGGATTGTTTTTAGAGATTGATTCTGCTACATTTAAAAATTGTTGAGCCTTTTTTAATTTAGAATCTAGTAGAGTTTCATCTTTTATTGTAAAAGCGTTTATAATTTCGGTATTAGCAACATAATATGCCGGTATCCAATTGTTAGGTGTTGCATTTGCTATTCTTTCGAATAGAAGAGAGGCTTCAGTTACTTTTTGTTGTTGCCATAAACTAAATGCTTTTTGCATGTTTTGTTGGTATTTAGATTGTGCAGTAATCCCTGTCGCAATAAATATTGCAACTAATAGTATAACTTTTTTCATGATGTATTTTTGTGTTTCAAAACCATTTGTACATAGGAGTACAATAAGTGTTTGGTTTTTATTTTTTAAGAGTGATTAACAGCTGTTTGGTTTTAAAAACAAATATTTTAATTAATTTTTATAGCAATAGTTTTGTTTTCTGTAATGCTAAATTTCGCATCTTTGTATTTAGGAGGTCCCATAAAACCAACTGCATTGTTAGAACAGCCATAATCTTCTTTTGGAATTCCAAAAAAATTAGTGTCCATTTTTTTATTGTTATTCTCATCATGCACAAAAGAAACAGCATATTCTCCTTTAGGAATATTTTTAAAAGTAACTACAGCTGTTTTGTTATTAATTGTTGCAATATTTCCTCTAAATTCCTTTTTTAAAAAATCTTTTTTCTGATTGTAAAGGCCTATTAAAAGTGTACCATGACTAGATTGCAGGCCTGAAATTTTTACAGTTAAATTAATAGGATTTTCTTGTGCGTTGGTGGCAATAATAGAAATAATAAGACAGAGGGTACTAAGTATTTTTTTCATTGAAATGTTTTTTTTGATAGTTCAAATATCTTATGTTTTTGTTTGTGAATTACAATAACAATACCGAACTGTTGTTTTTTATATACAAGTTGTAATTTTTATAAATTATTTAATTGATTTGATTTTTTATCATCGCTAATAGTCCAGAAAAAACCAACAAAAAAGAAACTATCTGCATTTGGTACAATGGCTTGTCTATTAAATATGCCATTGGTGTCTGCTGTGTTTTTATATCTATACCCCAATATGTTTTTTCTACCCAATACATTATTTACCGAAAAGTAAACTATTTTTTGTTGATTTATTAAATACGACCAATTTAAACTTAAAGAATTAAAATTTTTGGTTTTATTATTTAAAAATCCTGAGGTATTTGGGTTGGTATAATTTCTGCCAGAAGTAAATGTATAACTTAATCCAACTTGACTTTTTAATGAAGATAACCAACGTTTGCCTACAATAGATAAATTGTGTTTTGCAGCAAAAGAAGGTGTAGCTTTTACAGGAAAATTTCTATGGTTTCTTTGCGTGTCTAAAAAGGAATATGAAACCCAATAATCAGTGTCTTTTAGTGTTTGGTTTTGTCTCCAAAATACATCAATTCCTTTTGCAAACCCATACCCGTTATTATTAAAATCACTATTAAAAGTTGCTTGTTGGTTGTTAAATTTTATCAGATTAGTATAGTCTTTAAAATAAGCTTCTATTTTAAAAATAGTATTCTTTTTTATAGATTGATAGTTGGCTATAAAATGAGAAGCTTTTTCTGATTTTAAAGTTTTAGTAAACTTTAAAAAATCATTTTTAGGATTTTGATAAAATTGCCCATATGCTAATGATAATTGTTTGGTTTTGTTAATTTTATAAGCAATAGCAGCTCTAGGAGAAAGTGTAAATTCATTTAAAAAATTATTATTTTCTGTTCTTAAACCAATTTTAGTAGCTAAGTTTTTAGAAAAGAAAATATCTGTTTCTATAAAAGAAGCAATAGTTGTATTGTAAAAACCAGTTTTAAGGTAATTACTTTTTTCTGAGGCAAAGTTTTCTTTAAAATCAGTTAAAAAATACTCTGATCCAAAATTTAATTTCCATCGACTAGAAAAGTATTTTTTAAGCTTTAATTTAAAATGCGCAGCATTTGTATTGTTATTTATTGCATTGCTATTAACGGTAGTTTTATTAGTATCGTTGGTATAACTAATACTTGTTTCATATATCCAGTTGTTACCAAAAGAATTTTTGTAAGAGCTATTAATATATAAATTTCTATTATCTGTATTAAATTGCAGGCCATTTTTAAAATTGATGTTTTCTTGCAATACTTTAAAATTAGTAAAACTATAAGCTCCGTATACTTTTAATAAAGATTGATCTTTAAAAGAATGTCTAAAAACCATTTCTCCGTTTAAAGTTTCATAAGGTTTATTCCAATTATTTCTATCAGGAAAAGCATTTAAATAAGGAGCTAAATTAATATAAGATGTATTAATACTAAAAGAATTGTTTTTCCATTTTTGTGTATTTCCTACACCTAAACCAACACTCATAAAAGAGATATCTGTTTTTTCTTGATCAGGAATATCAACAGTATTTAGTAATAAAACACCAGACAATGCTTGTCCGTATTCCGCAGAATAACCACCTGTAGAAAATGTTATTCCTTTAAACAAAAACGGAGAAAAACGACCCCGAGTAGGAGCATTATTGGTAGTAGGGGTAAAGGGAGTAAAAACCCGATTGCCATCTATAAAAATTTGTGTTTCTTCAGCCTCTCCACCTCTAACAAATAACCTCCCATCTTCTGCAACAGTTGTAGTACCAGGTAAGGTTTGTAAAGCACCTACAAAATCGCCCAAAGCACTTGCAGTAGTTACTACATCTAATGGTTTTAAAGCTGTAATTTTTGCATTGTCTCCAGCTTCAAATGTACCAGCATTAATAACAACAGCATCTAAAGTATTAATATCATCTTTTAAAACTATTTTTAAATTTTTTAAAGAAGAAACGTTTGCTGTTTTTTTATAAGTTTCAAAAGAAATAAAAGAAACAATAAGAGTTTGCATTCCTGTTGAGGTTGTTGTAAATAAAAAATTTCCGTTTTCATCAGTTGTACAGCCATCATAAGTTCCGTTTAAATAAATGTTAGCTCCAATAATTGGTGTTTTGTTAGTATCTGTAATTTGCCCAGAAATAGTGGTTTGTGCAGTTATAGAAAATTGATAAATAATAAATACTAGTATTAAAATTTGTTTCATCAGTTTGACTTTTTGATGATACAAAGGTGTGTTGCTTGTTATTTTATTTATAAAAAAGAATACTCAACTGTAAGTTTAAATAGATGAGTTGTGTATTAAAAAAGATTTAAAAGCAATGTGCATTTTATTTAATATTTTTTTTGATGTTTATTTTGAAGGAAATAAAATACGAAACCTCCTAAAAAGTATAAAAAAACATCTAAAATATCTGCAGTATACCTGTTTAAATACGTCGGGAAAATATACTCAAACAGCACACTATACATACAACAAACATAAAGTATAATAGGTATCTTTAAAACAAATAAAGGGTCTTTTCTAGACCAGCGTATAACTATTAGGCAAACAAAGAGTACAATAGGG
>CALHCK010000155.1 GCA_937936695.1 uncultured Polaribacter sp. | reverse complement strand
TGCTACTGCAAAAGCAAATAATTTACAAGAACCAGAGTTTTCGCCAGCATTGTTTGTAATATTTCCGTTTGTAAACGTAGTTGGCGTAAATGTATAATTGTCTTCTATTACTTGCATAGTGTCTGCAAATACAACAGATTTTGGAGCTTCTTTTAGTTTTGTTTTAAATTCTTGTATTGTCATTGTTATTTAATTTTTACTATAAAAATATTTAATGATTGTAAAAATAACCTTTTTACAATTCTTAACTAACAATATTTATAATCTTAAAATGTAAGTCGACTACAAAATAACTTATTTAAAAGATTTGAATAAAAAAACTCAGTTTTTAGTTTAAAAAAAAGGTAACAATAAATAAATAAGCTGGTTTTATAGTAAGAGGCTGCTTTTATATAGTGTTGTAGCAACTTTATTTTAATAAACGTTATTTCTAAAAATAAACATAAAAACATTAGGTTTTTTTAGGAAAAAAAAGAAAAAAATATCAATATGGAGATTAAATACTTTTTAAATATTAAAGGAAAATATTTTTATAAATCAGTACTTACATTAGTTTTAGCTTTTATTTTTATTACAATAATTCTTTTGTTTATTTGTCGTAATGAGAAGTTTTTAGAACTTATTAAAATTTTAAGCCCTTTTTTTTAGATATTTTAAGGATATAATAAATATTACTTTTTCCCTTCAACAATTATCACAATTTCACCTTTTGGTGGTTTGTTAGTGTAATGTGCTAATACTTCTGTAGCGGTACCTCTAATGGTTTCTTCAAACATTTTGGTAAGTTCTCTAGAAACAGAAACTTGTCTTTCTGGACCAAAATAAGTAATAAAATGGCCCAATGTTTTTACTAATTTATGAGGAGATTCATAAAAAATCATAGTCCTTTTTTCTTCTGCAAGGAGTAAAAAACGAGTTTGACGACCTTTTTTTACCGGTAAAAAACCTTCAAAAACAAATTTATCGTTTGGCAAACCAGAGTTAACCAAAGCAGGTACAAATGCGGTTGCTCCAGGTAAACATTCTACTTTAATATTGTTTTCTACACAAGCTCTAGTAACTAAAAAACCAGGGTCAGAAATGGCAGGTGTACCCGCATCAGAAATTACAGCACAGGTTTCTCCTTGTTGTATTCTGTTTACAATACCTTGTACAGATTTGTGTTCGTTGTGCATATGGTGGCTATGCATTTGTGTAGCAATATTAAAATGTTTTAAGAGTTTACCGCTAGTACGTGTGTCTTCTGCCAAAATAAAATCTACTTCTTTTAAAACTTTTACAGCTCTAAATGTCATGTCTTCTAAATTACCAATAGGTGTGGGTACTAAGTATAATTTGCTCATTTGTTATTTTTAATAGTTTGTAGAGTAAGTGTTTTATAACTACATTTTTTAAAAAACAATATACTGCTAGTAAAAAGCAAATTTACAAACTTAATCTTTGCGTTACCGATTGAAACGACATCCTTTTTGTTTTTCACAAAAAGATATAGTGGAAAGCGGGACATTTCTGGTAAGAAATGAACGCCCAAAAATATATTAAATGTGATATAATTGATTAAATTTGTAGCTTAAAATAAACAGATTTCTACCTTGTTAGAAATTTAGAGTACGGATTAAAATTTTTAGAAAAAAATGTATAGAAGTCATTCTTGTGGAGAGTTAAGAGCGTCACATATAAATACTGAAGTAACTTTAGCTGGTTGGGTTCAGAAGTCTCGTGATAAAGGATTTGTTGTTTGGGTAGATTTAAGAGATAGATACGGAATTACACAGTTAATTTTTGATGAAGAGCGTACGCCAAAAGAAATGATGGACAAAGCAAAATCTTTAGGTAGAGAATTTGTGATACAGGTTACGGGTACGGTTATAGAGCGTGAGTCTAAAAATAATAATATAGATACCGGAGCTATAGAAGTATTGGTGTCTAAATTAGAAGTTTTAAACAAAGCGGTTACACCTCCTTTTACTATTGAAGATAATACCGATGGTGGAGAGGATATTAGGATGAAATACAGGTATTTAGATATAAGAAGAAATCCTGTTAAAGATAGCTTGATTTTTAGACATAAAGTTGCCATGGAAGTGCGTAAATATTTGTCTGATCAAGAATTTATAGAAGTAGAAACACCTTATTTAATAAAATCTACTCCAGAAGGAGCAAGAGATTTTGTAGTGCCTTCTCGTATGAATGAAGGACAGTTTTATGCATTGCCACAATCTCCACAAACATTTAAGCAACTATTAATGGTTGGTGGAATGGATAAATATTTTCAGATTGTAAAATGTTTTAGAGATGAAGATTTACGTGCAGACAGACAGCCAGAATTTACGCAAATAGATTGCGAAATGGCGTTTGTAGAGCAAGAAGATATTTTAAATATTTTTGAAGGATTAACGCGTCATTTATTAAAAGAGATTAACGGAGTAGAGGTAGATAAGTTTCCGAGAATGTTGTTTGATGATGCAATGCGTTTGTATGGAAATGATAAACCAGATATTAGATTTGGGATGGAGTTTGCCGAATTAAACGAGGTAACGCAACATAAAGATTTTGGTGTTTTTAATAGCGCAGAATTGGTAGTGGGTATTGCGGTTCCTGGTGGAAATGCATACACAAGAAAAGAGATAGATAATATTATAAAATGGGTAAAGCGTCCGCAAGTTGGTGCTTTAGGTATGATATATTGTCGTGTTAACGAAGACGGAACATTTAAATCTTCTGTAGATAAGTTTTACGACCAAGAAGATTTGGCAAAATGGGTAGCTGCTACAGATGCTAAACCAGGAGATTTGGTTTGTGTATTGTCTGGAGATACTACAAAAGTTAGAGCGCAAATGTCTGCTTTACGTATGGAATTGGCAGAAAGATTAGGTTTAAGAGACCCTAAAGTATTTGCACCATTATGGGTAATAGATTTTCCGTTATTAGAGTTAGATGAAGAAACAGGTCATTACCATGCAATGCACCACCCGTTTACATCGCCTAAACCAGGACAATTAGAATTGTTAGATTCTAAACCAGGAGAGGTAAAAGCTAATGCTTACGATTTGGTATTAAACGGTAATGAAATTGGTGGAGGTTCTATAAGAATTCATGACAAAGAAATTCAGGCAACTATGTTAAAGCATTTAGGTTTTACTGAAGAAGAGGCGAAAGCTCAATTTGGATTTTTAATGGATGCTTTTGAGTATGGTGCGCCACCACACGGAGGTTTGGCTTTTGGATTAGACAGGTTAGTGGCTATTCTTGGAGGGCAAGAGACTATTAGAGATTTTATTGCTTTTCCTAAAAATAATTCGGGACGAGATGTAATGATAGATGCTCCTGCTTTTGTAGATGATGAGCAGCTAAAAGAACTGAGCTTAAAATTAGATATTAAACAGTAAATTGAATCCCGCTTTTGCGGGATTTTTTATTACATTTAATCTTTAAAAAAGAGTAGGGAAGTACTACTGTAACTTGCTTAAAAATTAAGTATTACGCTATAAATTACCATGTCTAAAAATAGTAAATTATATAAGAAAATATTAATTTGGAGGTATAAGCATATTTCCGAACGTCAGTTTATTTATATTTTAAGTATTGTAGTAGGTTTTTTAGCAGGTTTTGGAACGTTTATTTTAAAAGACTTAACTTTTTTAATAGAAGCTTTTTTACAAGGAAAATTTATAAAAGATTATTATTATTCGCTCTACTTTATTTTTCCAATTATTGGTTTGTTTTTAGTGTACTACATTAAAAAATATGTAATAAAAAAAGAAATTGGTCACGGAATTTCTACCACATTACATGCTATTTCTAGAAGAAATGGAATTATAAAGCGCTACAAAATAGTAGCTTCTTTATTAACAGCTCCTATAACAGTTGGTTTTGGAGGTTCTGCAGGGTTACAAGGGCCTGCCGTAAGTACTGGTGCTGCTTTAGGATCTAACATAGCGCAATTATTTCATATGAATTCTAAAACCAGAATGTTGCTTATTGGTTGTGCAACTGCTGGTGCTATGGCTTCTATGTTTCAGGCGCCTATTGCTGCTATTATTTTTGCTGTAGAAATTTTTAGTTTAGATTTAGCTTTTGCTTCTTTGGTACCGCTTTTACTAGCTTCTGTTTCGGCAGTACTTTCTTCTTATTTATTAACGGGTACTAATGTATTGTTTAGATTTAGATTGCTAGATGTTTTTGAAGTTAGAGATATTCCGTTTTATATAGTTTTAGCATTTTTAACAGGAGTAGCGTCTGTATACTTTTCTAGAATGTATTTTACAATAACACGTTTTTTTGAACGGTTTAAAAGTTCTTTTAAGCGTTTGTTAATTGGTGGAATAGCTATTGGAGTAATGCTTTTTTTAATACCTCCTTTATACGGAGAAGGGTACGGGTTAATAAATAATTTGTTAAAAGGAAATACCGCAGAAGCTTTAAAAGATATACCGTATAATTTAGATTTAGAAAACGTTTACATAGTAGTTTTAATGTTGTTGTTAATTGCTGTTTTTAAAGCAATAGCCATGACAACTACTTTTGCTGCAGGAGGTGTTGGAGGTATTTTTATACCTACTATTTTTATGGGAGCAGCTTTAGGGAATGCTATTGCAAAAGTGATAAATCAATTTGGTTTTCATGTATCAGAATCTAATTTTACTTTAATAGGAATGACAGGTTTAATGGCAGGAGTGTTGCATGCGCCTTTAACAGCTATTTTTTTAATAGCAGAAATTACAGGAGGATATGAGTTATTCGTGCCATTAATGTTGGTTTCTGCAATCTCGTACGCTTTTACTAAATATTTTGTATCTAACTCTATTTACACGGTAGAATTGGCAAAAAAAGGACAGTTGATAACGCATAATAAAGATAAAAATGTTTTAATGTTAATGCGTATTGATAACTTAATTGAAAAGAATTTTAAAGCTATTACTCCTGAAATGAATTTAGGTGAAATGCTTAAAAAATCGGTAGCAAAATCTAAACGTAATATTTTTCCTGTTTTAGATGATGAGAAACAATTTTTAGGGATTGTTTTGTTAGATGATATTAGACCTATGATGTTTGACCAAAGTCAGTACACCGAAACTTATGTTTCTGATTTTATGAAAGCAGCACCTTCAATTATTTTTAAAGACGATTCTATAGAAATGGTAATGACAAAGTTTAATGAAAGTGGTGCTTGGAATTTGCCTGTTGTAGATGCTGGTTTGTATGTTGGTTTTATATCTAAATCTAAACTATTAACAGCTTACAGAAGAAAATTAATAGAAGTAACTGTATAAAAACAAAGGGTTTGTTTAAAGCAATGTTTTTATTAAGACCAAGGGTCTTCATTTATTTCTAATTGTTTTTGGCTGGCTATTAGTGCTTTTCCGCTTTGTTCTGTTTCTCCTATTTTAATACAACTAAATAGTAGAAAAACAGTTTCTAAATCTTTTTCATCTAACAAGATTAACTTAATTGTTTCTAGATGATTTTTATCTGTAAAAGAAGCGTCAAATTCAGC
>CALHCK010000154.1 GCA_937936695.1 uncultured Polaribacter sp. | reverse complement strand
TAAAAGAATAGTTTATAAGACTATCACTAAAGGTAAATTTTTTACTTTTAAGTATTTAAAATTCGATTATATGAAACATTGTATTTATCTATTATTTCTGTTTTTTTCGATTTCTTTTTTCTCGCAAATAGAAGACCCTGTTAAATGGTCTACATCGGTAAAAAAAGTTTCTGAAACAGAATATATTTTAATTTCTAAAGCTACTATTGAAAAAGGATGGCATTTGTATTCGCAATATTTACCAGATGATGGGCCGATAAAAACATCTTTTGAATTTAATGATGTAAATAAAGATATTGTTTTAGTAGGAAAGAGTATAGAGGATGAAGGAGTTGAAGGTTTTGACCCTACTTTTGAAATGAATATTAAATATTTTAGTGAGGAAGCAACCTTTAAACAAAAAATAAAATTAACAAAACTTAATGTTACTAAAGTATTAGGAGTTGTTGAGTTTATGGTTTGTAATGATGAGCGTTGTTTGGCTCCAGAAGAAAGAGATTTAGAATTTAAATTAACAACAGGTAATGGTGTTGCTGAAAATGTTAATTCTGAAGTTATAGATAATCTTACAAATGATACCAAAGAAGAGCGTAAAGGTTTATTATCATTATTTTTCTTGTCTTTTCTAGGAGGGTTAGCAGCTTTATTAACACCATGTGTGTTTCCGATGATACCTATGACAGTAAGTTTTTTTACTAAACAGAGTAAAAATAAAGCTGCAGGTATTAGAAATGCAGTTATTTATGGAATCTCTATAATAGTAATATATGTATTAATAGGGCTTTTGGTAAGCGCTATTTTCGGACCTAATGCTTTAAATTCTTTAGCTACAAGTGTGTGGTTTAATATTGCATTTTTTATAATATTACTCTTTTTTGCAGCGTCTTTTTTAGGTGCTTTTGAGTTGGTGTTACCAAGTTCTTGGGGAACTAAAATTGACGCTAAGGCAGACAAAGGTGGTTATTTAGGAATCTTTTTTATGGCTTTAGCACTAGCTATTGTTTCTTTTTCTTGTACCGGACCATTGGTAGGTTCTGCTCTGGTTATGGCCGCTACTACAGGAGAGCGAATAGCACCTATAGTAAGTATGTTAGGTTTCTCATCTGCTATAGCATTACCATTTGCTTTGTTTGCAGCTTTTCCTGGTTGGTTAAATTCATTACCAAAATCTGGAGGTTGGTTAAATACAGTTAAAGTTGTTTTAGGGTTTTTAGAATTGGCTTTAGCACTTAAATTTTTATCGAATGCAGATTTGGTATTACAAGCACATTTATTAGAAAGAGAAGTATTTATAGCTATTTGGATTGCTATTTTTGCAACTTTAGCGTTGTATTTATTTGGTAAAATACAATTGCCACATGATTCTCCTGCAAATCATATTTCTGTAGGTAGATTAGGTTTGGGTTTACTGTCTTTAACTTTTGCTATTTATATGTTGCCAGGTATGTGGGGAGCACCTTTAAAATTAATAAATGCATTTCCGCCTCCACAACATTATAGCGAATCTCCATACGGAGTAGGGAGTATACAAAAATCAACTACAGATAAAATAGTAGATACTGATTTGCCAGATGGGGCACATTTATTGCCTCCTCATGATATATTAGCTTTTAATGATTACGATAAAGGCGTTGCATACGCAAAAAAAGTAGGTAAACCTATTATGTTAGACTTTACAGGTCATGCTTGTGTAAACTGTAGGAAAATGGAGCAAGATGTTTGGGTAAAACCAAATATATTAAATGTGTTAAAAAAAGATGTAGTTTTAATTTCTTTATATGTTGATGATAAGCGACCATTAAAAGAAAATGAAGTTGTAATGTCTAAATTAAAACCTGGTAAAAAACTAAAATATATTGGACAAAAATGGAGTGAAATGCAAACAATACGTTATAAAACTAATACACAACCTATGTATGTGTTAATAGATCATAACGAAAATAATTTAGTGACACCCGTTGGATACACACCAGATGTGAATGCATATTCTCAGTTTTTAAAATCAGGAATAGAAAATTTTAAAAAATAAAGATTGCTTTTGTTTTAGAGAATCAGTCATTTAATTTATAAAAAGCAATATAGATGTTTGTTTATTTTAAATTTAATATTTAAATTTGCACCCGATAAATCAGAAAGTTACAAATGCGTACTAACAGTTTTACATTCTTTTATTTTAACTTTTACTTTTTTAGTAAAAGTAGAGACTTTGTAAAATGTTGTTAAGAAACATACATAAAATATAAAGTCTCGAATTTGTTTCGAGACTTTTTTTTTATTTTTTATTAATGAATAAAGTAATAGCCATACAAGGAGCAGAAGGCTCAAACCACCATAAAGTTGCACGCGACTTTTACGGAACTTCAATTGCATTAAAAGAATGTATGTCTTTTGATGTTTTAGTTGATAGTTTGCTAGATAAATCTGCAGATTTAGGAGTAATGGCATTAGAAAATACGATTGCTGGTTCTATTATACCAAATTATGCTTTAATAGATAAATACAACTTGCACATAACAGGAGAGAAGTATTTAAATATTCATCATCATTTAATGGCTTTAGAAGGCCAGAGTATTGAAGATATAAAAGAAGTTTGGTCTCATCCAATGGCGTTGTTACAATGTAAGGAGTTTTTTAAAAAACACCCGCACATAAAGTTAGTAGAAGATGTAGATACGGCAGAGGTTGCTAAAAGAATAGCAAAAGAAAATTTAGTAGGTATTGCTGCTATAGCACCTAAAATTGCTGCAGAAATATTTCATTTAAAAGTAATAGAAGACAATTTACAAACGATAAAAGAAAATTCGACAAGATTTGTAATTGTACAAGTAAACAAACCAACTGAAAATACAGAAGCAGTAAATAAAGCTTCTTTAAAATTTCAGTTAAACCATAAAAGAGGAAGTTTAGCAGCTATTTTAAATGTATTAAGTGATTGTAAGATGAATCTTACAAAAATTCAATCTTTACCTGTAATAGAAACTCCTTGGAAATACTCTTTTTTTGTAGATGTTACTTTTGATGATTACAAAGAATACACAAAAGCAAAAGCGATTATAGAAATAATGGCAGAAGAGTTTAAGATTTTAGGAACCTATAATAACGGTAGAAAATAAATGTGCAGTCGTTCTAAACTTGTTTTAGAACTTTAAGAATAAAAATATGATACAACCTGCCAAAAGATTAGATACAGTACAAGAATACTACTTCTCTAAAAAGTTAAGAGAAGTTAGAGAGCTAGTTGTTGCCGGAAAACCAATTATTAACATGGGAATTGGTTCTCCTGATTTACAACCACCAGCAGAAGTTTTAAAAGCTATTTCGGGTAGTTTAAATGATGCAACTGCGCATAAATATCAATCGTATCAAGGTTTACCAGAATTAAGAAGTGCAATTGCAGGTTTTTATAAAGATAAATTTTCTGTAGTAGCAAATCCAGATAACGAAATACTACCTTTAATGGGTAGTAAAGAAGGAATTATGCATATTTCTATGGCTTTTTTAAATGAAGGCGATAAAGTATTAATTCCGAATCCTGGATACCCAACATATACATCAGTAACAAAATTAGTGGGAGCAACCCCATTATTTTACAATTTAAGTGATGCTACCAATTGGCAACCAAATTTTGAAGAGTTAGAGCAAGAAGATTTAACAGATGTAAAAATAATGTGGGTAAATTATCCGCACATGCCAACGGGTACAAATGCTACCATAGCAACATTAGAAAAATTAGTTGCTTTTGGTAAAAAACACAATATTTTAATAATAAACGACAACCCTTATAGCTTTATCTTAAATGATAACCCTATTAGTATTTTACAAGTAGACGGAGCAAAAGATATTGCTTTAGAGTTAAACTCTTTAAGTAAAACTTTTAATATGGCTGGTTGGCGTGTAGGGATGCTTTTAGGAAACAAAACTTTAATTAATGAAGTTTTAAAAGTAAAAAGTAACATGGATTCTGGTATGTTTTACGGAATTCAAAAAGGAGCAATAGAAGCTTTACAGCTTTCTGATGATTGGTTTTTAGCGCAAAATAAAATATATGAAGAGCGTAGAAATTTAATATGGAAGCTTGCAGATAAATTAGGAGCAACATATTCTAAAAACGCTACCGGATTATTTGTTTGGGCTAAAATTTCTGAAGGAAAAAAATCTGAAGAAGTTACAGATGCAGTATTATATGATAAAGATATATTTATAACACCAGGTACTATCTTTGGTAGTCAAGGAGAGGGGTATATACGTTTTTCATTGTGTGTAACATCAGAAATAATAAAAGAAGCAATAAGTAGAATATAAGTTTTAGCCTTAAGGTTTTTGCAAAATAATAATAGCAAAAAAAATGAAAAATATCTATATGATTGGTGTTGGTTTAATAGGCGGTAGTTTTGCTATCGATATTAAAAAAAACAACCCAGAAGTTGTTATTCATGGTATTAGTAGAAAAGAAGAAACGTTAAATAAGGCTTTAGCGTTACATATAATAGATAAAAAAGCTGTTTTAGACGATGTAAAACATGCAGATTTGGTAATAGTTTCTATTCCTGTAGATGCTACTGCAAAATTATTGCCAACAATTTTAGATAAAATTTCTGATAATGGTTTGGTAATAGATGCAGGATCTACAAAAGAAGCAATTTGTAAGGTAGTTGAACATCATCCAAAAAGAAGAAATTTTTTAGCATGTCATCCAATTGCTGGAACAGAAAATTCTGGACCAACAGCTGCTATATCTGGCTTGTACGTTGGGAAAACTAACATTATTTGCGAGGTAGAAAAAACAACTTTTAAGTTACAAGAAAAAGCATTAAAGCTTTTTACAGATATTGGAATGCGTATTCGTTACATGGATCCGGTATCGCATGACAAACATATTGCGTATGTTTCGCACTTATCTCACATAAGTTCGTTTATGTTAGGTAAAACAGTTTTAAATAAAGAAAAGAACGAACGCGATATTTTTGATATGGCAGGTTCTGGGTTTGCATCAACAGTACGTTTGGCAAAAAGTTCGCCAGCAATGTGGACACCTATTTTTAAACAAAATAAGGAAAACGTTATAGAAACGTTAGAAGAGTACATTAACAATTTACAACAATTTAAAGAGTTGATGGAAAAAGATGATTTCTCCGAAATTTTTAATGAAATGGAGAGCACAAATTATATTAAGAAAATTTTAAACGGCATAAAATAAAAAGCCAAAATCAATAGAAAAATGAAGAATACAAAAGAATTAAGAACATGGTTGGATGATATGAATTTGCCACATCCACTAGTAATAGCAGGGCCTTGTAGTGCAGAAACCGAAGAGCAGGTTTTAAAAATTGCACACGAATTAAAAGATTCTGATGTAAACTACTTTAGAGCAGGTATTTGGAAGCCAAGAACAAGACCAGGAAACTTTGAAGGTGTTGGTGCCTTAGGTTTAGGTTGGTTAAAAAAGGTGAAAGAAGAAACAGGTATGAAAACTTGTACAGAAGTTGCCAATGCTGCTCACGTAAAATTAGCTTTAGAACATGATGTAGATTTATTATGGATTGGAGCTCGTTCTACAGTATCTCCTTTTATCATGCAAGAAATTGCAGATGCTTTACAAGGAACAGATAAAATTGTTTTGGTAAAAAATCCAGTAAATCCAGATTTAGCTTTATGGTTAGGTGGTATTGAAAGATTGTATACTGCTGGTATTAAAAACTTAGGAGCAATACACAGAGGTTTTTCTACTTACGAAAAATCAAAATACAGAAACATTCCAGAATGGCAATTAGCTATTGAGTTTCAGAACAAATTTCCAGATTTACCATTAATTTGTGATCCTTCTCATATTACTGGTAATAGAGAAATGATTCAAGAAGTATCTCAAACTGCTTTAGATTTAAACTTTGATGGTTTAATGATAGAAACTCATTTTGATCCTGACAATGCATGGAGTGATGCTGCGCAGCAAGTTACGCCTACAAAGTTAAAGGCTATTATGGAAGACTTAAAGATTAAAAAAGAAACTAATACTGAAGCTGCTTACCAAAGTACTTTAGATAATTTACGTGCTCAGATTAATGTAGCAGACAATCAATTAATTGATTTGTTAGGTAAAAGAATGAAAGTTTCTGATGAAATTGGTGCTTTAAAGAAAGATAAAAATGTTGCTGTTTTACAGTCTAAACGTTGGAATGAAATCTTAGGAAACATGATTTTAGAAGGTGAGCAAAGAGGTTTAAGTGAAGAGTTTGTTTTAAAAATGTTTAAAGCAATTCACCAAGAATCTATTAATCATCAAGAAAAAATTATTAACGGATAATATTTATTCTTTAATAAATGTATATTAAAAATGCCGCTTTAAGCGGCATTTTTTATGTTATTACAATAACCGTTTGTTTGCTTTGGTAATACTATCTAAAATTGCTTTTTTAAGTATAGATGTTTCACTGTTTGGTCCAATAGTTAATAATTTTGCGCCTGTAGTGGGTTCTCCGTTAAAAGGGCGAATAAATACTTCTCCATCCGGATTTCTTTCAAAATAAGTGTATTTTGTATTATTACCAATTTTGGTGCATCCTTTTACTCGTAGTAAACTTTTCGGAAGCATTTTACAGATATCATAAATGCAATCTGCATCTGGTAAGTTTGGCAAATCACAAGAACAAGATGCCCAATGTGCCTTTTGATGTTTAAATGATTGTGCCTTATTTTTAGATGGTAATAATTCTGATAACAATTGTACATTAATGCTATCTATAGTTATAATTTTAGCAAAAGGATTTAATTTTTTAAGCTCTTTAACTACAATTTCTTCCCTTTCTTTTGAAGTTTTTTCTAAGTGTGTAAGAATTAATAAAGATGAAACCTGAATTTGATTGGCTTCAAGTTCGTTATGTTCCCCTCTTTTTTGCCAATTTTTAACATCAACAACAGATATTTGTATAGGAGGCAAAAACCGATCATTTAAACCAACACCTAAAAACTCCATTAAAGAACAAGCATCAGAGGTACCATTTGCTTCTATTAACGTAATACCATTTGTACGCTCTGGTATGCGATTTACGTAGTTTCTTAGCTCATTAATACCACTGCAACAAATACAACTTCCTGTAAGGGCTCTAATCCATTTAGGCTCTAATTTATCGGTAAACTGTATTGCATCTAAACTTGCATTTTCATAATCATTAAGTACAATAAAAGGTTGCCAATTGTTTTCTAAATAATGATTAGTTAAATATTTTAATAGCGTTGTTTTTCCTGCTCCTAAAAATCCAACAATTGTAATAATAGCTTCCATAAGGTTTTAAATTGAAGAGTCTTTATTTAGCTTCTAAGATAAATAACTAATTTTAAAAAGAGTTGTATAGCTTAGTTTATGTTATTTGTTTATTAATTAGATTTAAAAATTCTTTTCTATTTTCTTTTTTAGCAAATTCCCCACCGTATTCTATAGTTGTTGTAAAGCTGTTTTTATCTTTTATACCTCTAGAAGATACACAAAGGTGCTTTGCAGAAATCATTACAATAACATCTTCTGTTCCTAAAGTATTTTGTAAATCTTTTAAAATTTGTAAAGATAATCTTTCTTGAACCTGAGGACGATGAGAGTAATAATCGACCAACCTATTTATTTTAGATAAACCAATTACTTTATCTTTTGGTATATATCCTATATGAGCTTCACCAGTTATTGGTAAAAAATGATGTTCGCAAGAAGAGTCTATAGTTATGTTTTGCTCTACTAATATTTTATTATAATCGTATTTGTTTTCAAAAACAGATAATTTTGGCCTGTTTTTAGGATCTAAACCATAAAAAAGTTCTTTTACATACATTTTAGCAAATCGGTAAGGTGTACCAGATAAACTATCGTCAGATAAATCTAAACCTAATGTTTCCATTATTTGACCAAAATGATGTTTGATTTTCTCAATTTTTTCGTCATCAGATGCATCAAAAGCATCAGCACGTAAAGGAGTTTCTACACTAGTTGATATATGGTTATCTCCTATTATTTCAATGTTATTTTTATCCATGGTTAGTACAGCAAGTATCATTTTTACATTGGCAATATTTTAAGTTGTAAATATGTATTACAGCTAAAGAAATTGCGCAGATGTATGTTAAAATTTCAGGTAATTCGGTAAAATGTTGTTTTTCGTTAACAACTAAAAACAGTAATATGCTCCAATTTATCCACAAAGCAGGTTTTATAAAAGAGATTGATGTTTTTTTAACAGCACGTTTTATCGCTAAAAAAGAAATCATTAAAAAAATAAAATCTAAATTAGTCCACCAAATTGGTGTTGTTTTACAACCCCCAATAGCACAAGTATGCGCCATAAAAATTAAAGGTGTTGCTAAACAATGAACTATACATAAAGTACTTGCAATAGCACCTACTGTGTCTGGTTTGTTAACTATTGATTTAATCATTTATAAATATATTAATGCAACTAAGTTGCAAATGTAATTATATAATTTGTTAATGCAACTTAATTGCAATAAATTTGTTTTTATGGGAATTATTAGAAAAACACCATCTATAGAAGTTTTACTTACAGAGTTTACACGTAATGGTACGGCTATTTCTGCTATAGAATTGGTTAAAAGACTTGATGGTAAACTTAATAAAACAACTGTTTACCGTGTTTTAGATAAACTAGAAGACGATGGTATTTTACACTCTTTTTTAGATAAAAAAGGTATAAAATGGTACGCAAAATGTAATAGTTGTACACATGATAAACACTTTGATTCTCATCCACATTTTCAATGTTTAAATTGTGGTAAAGTAGATTGTGTAACAGTAGACGTTTCTATACCTAAAATACCTAATAGAGAAATAGTTATTTCTCAAATACTTATACAAGGCACCTGCGAAAATTGTATCAACTAAAGTTTATTTATGTATATTATTTAGCAGCGATATCAAATCAAATTTCACTTTTAAATATATAATATCATATCCGTTTTTTTTAAATATGAATTATTCTCATCTTTGTAATTAATGACAGGAATTGTATATAAATCTACAGGAAGTTGGTATCAGGTAAAATCTAAAGATGGATTTTTTTATAAATGTAGAATAAAAGGTAAATTTAGAATAAAAGGCATTAAAAGTACCAACCCAATTGCGGTAGGAGATAATGTTATTTTTGATCTTGAAAAGAAGGGAGACGAAGAAATAGGAGTAATCAAGAAAATTTTAGATAGAGAGAATTTTATTGTTAGAAAATCTGTAAATCTATCTAAACAAACTCACATAATTGCTGCAAATGTAGATCTTGTTTTTTTGTTAATCACTATCGATAATCCACCTACATTTACCACATTTATAGATCGTTTTTTAGTTTCTACAAGATCTTATAGAATAGATACCATATTAGTTTTTAATAAAATAGATGCTTATGAAATTGAGCAAAGAGCAGAAATTTTATATTTAAAAGATATTTATGAAGCCATAGGTTACAGGTGTTTAGAAGTATCTGCAACTAAAAATAAAAATGTAGATAAAATTAAAGAACTTATGGAGGGCAATACCTCTATGTTTGTAGGGCATTCTGGTGTTGGTAAAACAACATTGGTAAATGCAGTTGCACCAAATTTAGATTTAAAAACAAAAGAAATTTCAGACCAACATAACCAAGGTAAACATACTACTACGTTTGCAGAAATGTTTGATTTAGATTTTAATGCTAGCATTATTGATACTCCTGGTATTAAAGGTTTTGGTATTGTAGATATTGATAAATACGAGTTAGGAGATTATTTTCCTGAGTTTTTTGAGATGAAACAGTATTGTAAATTTAATAATTGTTTGCATTTAAAAGAACCAAAGTGTGCGGTAAAAGAAGCTTTAGAAACCGAAGAAATTTCTTGGTCTCGCTATAAAAGTTACTTACAAATTTTAGAAGGAGAAGAAGAATCTGAACATTACAGAACAGATATTTGGAACGAAGAAGAAGACTAAATTTGTATGAAAATTGTTATTCAAAGGGTATCAAAAGCAAGTGTTACCGTTAACAAAAAAGAGATTGCAACCATAAAAAAAGGAGTTTTAATTCTATTAGGTATTGTTGCAGACGATACTATTGAAGATATTAATTGGCTTACCAATAAAATAAGTAATCTTAGAATTTTTAATGATGCTAAAGGAGTTATGAATGCTTCTTTGTTAGATGTACAAGGGGAGGCTCTAATAGTAAGCCAATTTACGCTACACGCACTTACTAAAAAAGGAAATAGACCTAGTTATATAAAGGCAGCAAAACCAGACATTGCTATTCCGCTTTACAATCAATTTATTAAAATTCTAGATAATCAACTAGATACAACTGTACAAAAAGGCGAGTTTGGAGCTGATATGAAGGTGGAATTATTAAATGACGGACCTGTTACTATTCTCATAGATTCTAAGCAAAGAATATAAAAACAGTAAAAATAGTTTCCATGGTAAATAAAATAATTATATATTTGCCATGGAAAATAAATTGAAGATAACCCACAAACTAAAAAAAATGAAAAAAATAATTTTATCGTTAGTAGTAGTCGCAAGTGTTTTAACTGCTTGTAAAGAAAAAAAAGAAAAAGTAGCGGTTAAAGAAGCTGTAAAAGTAGCAGTAAATGTAAATGAGCTTAATAATGTAGATACTGCAGCATCTGTTTTAAACTGGAAAGGAACAAAACCAACAGGAGCACACGATGGTGTTGTTTCTCTTAAAAGTGGAGGAATATTAGTAGAAGGCGGAAAATTAAAAGAAGGAGTATTTGTTATTGATATGAATACTATTGTAAATAAAGATATGGCTGGTAGCGAAGGCGCAGGTAAATTAGAAGGGCATTTAAAAGCTCCTGATTTTTTTGATGTAGCAACGTATCCAACATCAAAATTTGTAATTACAAATGTAGAAGAAGTTGCTGGTAAACTTTCTGTTACTGGTAATTTACAAATTAAAGATGTAACAAAAAGTATTACTATACCTGCAATGATAACTACCGAAGGTGGTGTTACTACTTTTAAAAGTGAAACATTTAATGTAGATAGATCTGATTTTAATGTAAAGTACGGATCTAAGAAATTTTTTGAAGGTTTAAAAGATAAATTTATTAACGATATTATGGAGTTTTCTTTTGTTGTTAAAACAAAATCTTAATTATTAACAATTTAAATATATATATTATGATACTTAAAAAAGCAGATAGACCAACTTGTGGATGTGGAAATACATCAGACCCTGATGGATTTTGTGACGGATCTCACGCAAAGAATAAGTAATTTAATAATTACTTTATACAAAAAGACCAAAACTTAAGTTTTGGTCTTTTTTTGTTAATAGGTTAAATAAAAAAAATATTCTCTAAGTTTGTAAGCATAAAATCTATGAAATTATTTTGAAAAATAACATAACTATTTTTTTTACATTACTGCTTTTTTGTTCTAGTTATAGCCAAAGCTTAAATTATTCTTCAGTAATAATACCTGATAAATTAAAAGAGAATGCTAATGCTGTTGTTAGAAATAATATTTTAGAAGTAACTCTTTTAAATATTGATGAAATGATTGTACGTAAAAAAAGAGTTATTACCATATTAAATAAGCAAGGAAATTCTTTTAAATCTTTATATGCTCATTATGATGATGATACGAAAATAACCAAATTATCTGCAATAATTTACAATGCTTTTGGTAAACAAATAAAAAAATATAGTAAAAGTAAATTTTTAGACGTAAGTGCCGTAGATGGAGGAACACTTTATTCAGATTCTAGGGTAAAATATATAGATTATACTCCCATTATTTATCCATACACAGTTGTTTATGAGTGCGAATATAAAACATCGTCTACGGGTTTTATACCTAGTTGGTATCCTGTAACAGGTTATGGTTTATCTGTAGAAAAGAGTAGTTATATACTAAACAATCCTAAAAAGATTACAATTAGAAAAAAAGAAAAAAATTTTAAAAAATACTCCATAGAAAACAATTCATCAACCTTTGATTATAAGTATTCTTTACAAAATAAACCTGCTGTTAAATATGAAAATTTAACATTATCATTTAGAAATTTTATGCCTTACTTAATGGTATCGGCGAACGATTTTACATTAAAGGGCGTACATGGAAAAGCTAGTAATTGGAAAGAATTTGGGAAATGGATGTACGATTCACTTTTAAAAGATAGAAATATTGTAGATAATACCACAAAAATAAAAATACTAAAATTAGTAGAAGGCGTTAATGACCCTATAGAAAAAGCAAAAATTGTATATAAATATATGCAAGATAAAACCCGTTATATTAGTGTACAAGTTGGTATAGGTGGGTGGCAACCGATTACTGCAAAAGAAGTAGATGAAATGGGATATGGAGACTGTAAAGGATTGACAAATTATACAAAATCTTTGTTAGATATAGTAGGTGTAAAATCTAATTATACAGTTGTATATGCAAAAGAAAAAATAAATATAGATAAAGAATTTTCATCAATACAAGGAAATCATGTTATTTTAAATATTCCTAATAAAGAGGATGATATTTGGTTAGAATGTACAAGTAAAACCATGCCTTTTGGTTTTTTAGGAGACTTTACTGATGACAGAGATGTGTTGGTAGTTACACCAGAAGGAGGTGTTATTAAACACACTCCTGTTTATAAAAATGAGCATAATCTTAAGGTTACTAAAGCAAATATAAAATTTAATGAAAAAGGAAATCTAGCAGCTAGTTTACAAATAACATCTACGGGTACACAATATGATAGAAATTTTCATAAATCTGATTTTAATAAAAAAGAACTCTCTAAAAATTATAAAGAAAAAAAATGGGGGTACAATAATAATTTAGAAATTGTTTCTGCTAATGTTATAAATAATAAAGAACTTGTAGAGTTGACTGAAGAATTAGAGGTTACTGTAGAAAATTATGCAATTGTAAATGAAAAAGAATATTTATTTAGAGTAAATGTTTTTAATAGAAATGTTTATGTACCTAGAAAATATAGAACTAGAAATTTACCTTTTAAAATAGAACGAGGTTATAAAGATATAGACGAATACATTATTGAAATACCAGCTTCATACCAACTTATAAATCTTCCGATAGATAAAAATATTCAGACAAAGTTTGGAGTTTATAAACTAAATATTGAAAAGGTATCTGAAACTAAGATAAAGTACAAAAAAACATTTTTACTTAAACAAGGAGTGTATAATAAAGAAGA
>CALHCK010000153.1 GCA_937936695.1 uncultured Polaribacter sp. | reverse complement strand
TGGGCTTTAATTTCTATAATGTTATATTCTTTTGTACTTCATATGCGATTAATACCTGGTTTAAAAGGGAGATACACTTTTAATTTAATGTCTATAATTGTATTTTTATCTGTTATGATGACTTACATGGGGGTTAATTTCTATTTATCAGGATTACATTCTTATGCTAGTGGAGATAAAGTAATAACACCTAATGCCGTATTTTACTCTATTGGTTTTATAGCTATTTTAGGAACCGTTTCTTTTGTAAAATACCGTAAACATTACAGAAAGTAAATACTTAATTTTTAACAGAAAAATGTATTTTTGCATCTAATTTAAAAAGAATAAATACTACTATGTTTCATAAAAATATAAAATTAGCTATAGCGGGTTTAATTTCAGTTTGGGCTGTATATCAATTTACTCAGGGTAATATTATGAACGGAATTTCAATCTTATTATTAGCCGGAATTTTTGTTTTACTTTATTTTAAGAATGAGTTTATTTTAATGGCTTTTTTACAGTTACGTAAGCAAAATTTTGAAGGAACAAAAAAATGGCTTGATTATATTAAAAATCCTGAAGCTGCTTTAATTACCAAACAGCAAGGATATTATAATTACTTACAAGGAATTATATTAAGCCAAACAAACATAACGCAATCTGAAAAATTTTTACGTAAAGCTGTAAAATTAGGTTTATCTATGGATCATGATTTAGCAATGGCTAAATTGCAATTAGCTGGTATAGCAATGACTAAAAGGCGTAAAAGAGAAGCTACTAATTTAATGGCTGAAGCTAAAAAGTTAGACAAGCATGGTATGTTAAAAGAACAAATGCAAATGATGAAACAACAAATGAAAAAAATATAAGTACAGTGCTTATTTTCATTATTATATACACATAAAAAAATCCGCTAGTAAGCGGATTTTTTTATGTGTAAAATTATTTTATTTATTATTCTAACCTTATTATATTTAAGTTTTTACTGTATTTTAAAAGATATAATCCTTTATTATCTATCATTCCAGAATTGCTCTTAAAATAGTCAAACTTATTTTCAACTCTAAAAGAAACACCTTCTTTAAAAGTTTCTTCTAAAGGCTTACCCGAAGCCAACCTCATTATTATATCATAAGTAACATCAAATCCTTTAACAGCATATAAAGACGGTAAACCATTGTTTTTCTTATAAAACTGAGAATTAAATAAATCTGTTTTTAATGAAACATCATTATTAAAATAATCTGACACATAAGTTAAATTAATTTTTGCTAGTTTTAAATTAGCTATTTTATCAAAAGCTTTACCTTTATCATATGTAAAAACTGTTACAGAAGTATCTTCTGGTAAGCTAATTAAACTGTTAACAGCATCTGCAACCAATACCATATTATTAGATGTTAGTACTACCCAATTTCTTTCGTTAGGTTTTAAAATTTCTAAAAAACGTTCTTTTGCAATATAACCATCCTTAGGTTTTAAAACATGTACTTTATTTATAGAGTCATTACTTAGTAAACTAGTTTTAATTTGATTGGTAGCAATATTAGATTCTGTTTTTCCATCTCCTACTAAAATTAAATTTCCTTTGTTAAAGGAATTTTTAATATAGTTCGTTAACTTTTTTCTATAATTACTTTTTTCAGGAGCTATTTTTACTAAGTTTTTAGATGTAAACTTAAATTGACTCTTAGAATAAAAAGGAAAAACTACAGGAGTATTTAATTTATTTGCTGTTAATATTGCATTATCTGAATACACAGGACCAATTATTACATCTTGCTCATCTAAGTTTTTAGTTGTTAAAATGGTATTTATTTTTGATGCTTTATTCTCAGTATCAAAAACATTTACTTCTAACTTAACTCCTTGTTTTCTTAAAGAATCTATTGCAATTTCTGCCCCTAAATAAAAATCTGTAACTATAGCTGCTAGTTTATTTTTAGAAAAAATATTAGTAGCACTTAGAGTATCATATTTTTTAGCTTTAAAAGGAAGTAATAATGCCATTTTTAAAGCAACACCCTCTTTAATTTGATCTTTATAGATAGTATCAGATAAAATTACTTTTTTTTCGAACTCTTTTACTTTAATGCTTTGACCAACCTTTAAACCATCTGTTAACACAGGGTTTAATAAAATTAAACCCTCTTGTGTTACATTATAAAATCTTGTTAAACTATAAAAAGTATCACCTTTTTGTACGGCATGAACAATGTATTTAACATCACCTACATTTAAAATACTATCTATATCTTTTTTAAGCTCAATAATTTCATCTTCATTTATTAAAACCTGTTGAATTACTTCTTTTGGCTTAACCACTTCTTCTACTTTTGTCGTATCTACAAGTGGTTTAGTATTTCTATTAGGTATAATAACAATGCTATTAACTTTAGGTTTTTTACCTAATTTAGGATTTAAATTTCTTAAATCTTTAGCTTTTATACCCAATCTCTTGGCTAATACTTTTAAAGTTTCTCCTTGTTTTAATTTATATTGAACATATTTTTTTTGCTGACCATTAGAAACATTAATTGTTAAAATGGTAAGGAAAATAAAAAAAATAATACGCTTTATATATGCTATTCCCATTCTATTGTTGCAGGTGGTTTAGAGCTAATGTCATAAACAACTCTGTTAACACCTTTTACTTGGTTTATAATTTTATTAGATGTTTTTTGTAAAAACTCATAAGGTAAATTTACCCAATCTGCAGTCATACCATCAGTACTTTCTACAGCTCTTAAAGCTACCACTTTTTCGTAGGTTCTCTCATCTCCCATTACTCCAACAGAGTTAACAGGTAGTAACATTGCACCAGCTTGCCAAACTTTATTGTATAAACCATCTTCTTTTAAACCGTTTATAAAAATAGCATCTACCTCTTGTAATATTCTTACTTTTTCTGC
>CALHCK010000152.1 GCA_937936695.1 uncultured Polaribacter sp. | reverse complement strand
AGATGCCGCTATTACAATAAATATTGGTACAAAGCCCGCACCAATTAATGTAAACATAGGTCCTGGGCAAGCCCCTGCCAATGCCCAACCTAAACCAAAAATAATTCCGCCTAGTATATAACGCGTAAATCCTTTTTCTTTAGGTGTAAAAACAATCTTTTCTCTATAAAACGATTTAATTTTATACTGTTTTATTAATTGAATTACAACAATACCAATTACAAGAGCAGAACCAATAATTCCGTACATATGAAACGATTGAAATTTAAACATTTCATAAATTCTAAACCACGAAGCAGCTTCTGATTTAAACATTGTTATTCCGAAAAGAATGCCGATAAATAAATATATAAGTGTTCTCATAATTAAAATAGTAAAGGAAAAATAAAATGAATCATTGTTAAACCACCAATAAAAAAGCCGATTACAGCTATTAAAGAAGGTAATTGCAAATTACTTAAACCAGATATGGCGTGTCCAGAAGTACAACCACCTGCATATCTTGCTCCAAAACCAACTAACAAACCACCAACTACTAGTATTAAAACAGTTTTAAAACTTAATAAGGCACTTGTTTCGTATAGTTCTGTTGGTAAATAAGCACTTCCTGCGCTTGCAAAACCAATCTCGTTTAAATCTTTAATTGTTTTAGAATTAATAGCTACTGCCATGTCTGTTGTTAAAAAATTAGCAGCTATAAAACCACCAATTATAGCCCCTGCAACAACTATCAAATTCCATTTTTGAGATTTCCAGTCGAAATTAAAAAAATCTGATTTATTACCTGCTCCACATATAGTGCACATGGTTCTTAAATTGCTTGACATACCAAATCTTTTACCTACCATTAATAGTAAAAACATTATAAAAGCAATCATTGGGCCTGCTATATACCACGGCCAAGGTTTAAATATAAAATCCATCTGATTTATTTTTAATCAAAGAAAAACTATTTTAAGTTTATTATAAGTAACCTATGTTACAAAAACAAAAAACTCTAAAATAATTTAGAGTTTTACAATAGGTTATCAATAAAAAAACAAATAATCTATTGTTTTTTTATCTTACATGTATTTAGCCCAACCAATGCATACAAAGGACAAAAGCTAACAAAACTTGTTAATATAAATATACCTGCCACTGCAAAAAGTACATAAGCTAATGCTCCTTCTACAATTCCTTGCCAATATAACAAACCTACTACAACCGAAACAAGTATTCTAATAATTCGGTCCATACTCCCCATGTTTTTTTTCATTTTATCTCTAATTTAAATTATTTAATAAGAAAATAAAGCCCTGTAAATAATAGCATACACATTAAACAAACTAACAGAAGCTTTACACCTTTTTTCATTTTTAATTTTTATATTGATACAAAAGTAAAATTATAACAAACCAATACTTGTGACAGATGTTACAAAGCCATAACAAAAAGAATGAATTATAATAAAACAGTTACAGCTTTAGGAAATGTAGACATATACATAATAGATCAAATATTAAAAAACAGATATGCGCCTACAGGCACAATTTTAGATGCTGGTTGCGGGGAAGGAAGGAATTTAAAATGGTTTTACAACAACAATTATAATATATCAGGAATAGACACAGATTATAATCGTTTACAAGTTGCTAAATTAAGATACCCTGAAGCGGCAGACAATTTTAGTATTGGAAATTTAGAAGACTTACCTTATTCTGACAACCAATTTAACCATGTTATTTGTAATGCTGTTTTACATTTTGCTAGTAACAAACAAGAATGTTTAAATATGTTTTCTGAACTTGTTAGAGTTTTAAAACCAAATGGCACGCTATTTATAAGAATGGCTTCTGATATTGGACTCTTAGACGCACCGTATGTAAAAGATGGAAAAACAGCACAAATAAGTTCTTTTTATCTTACTAGAGATTTTATAAAAACACTGCTAAAAAACTATAGCATTACTTTAATAGAGCCTGTAAAAACAACAAATGTTGCAGATAAAAGAGCTATGACCACATTGGTTTTTTGTAAGCTGTAACCTTTGTTACAAATAATATGCTTTCTATTGTATAACTTTACATGTAAAAACAAGTTTATAAACTAATGGAATATATACAAGCATTTGTAAGTGCATTTAAAAATACGGTGAATTGGACGTGGGATTCTATATGTTTTGAAGTACCATGGTATACTAATTACTTTTGGGGATTAATTCTTATTTCTTTATTTGTGTGGATTTTAGAAATTATTTTTCCTTGGAGAAAAGAACAGTCTATTTTTAGAAAAGATTTTTGGTTAGACGGATTTTACATGTTTTTTAACTTCTTTCTTTTTTCTATTGCTATAAATGGTGTTTACAATGTTTTGCAAACAGGCTTTTACAGCTTGGGTATTACAGATAAAAGTATCGCTTTAATAAATCCTTCTAATTGGCCCATGTGGCTACAACTAGTTGTATTTTTTATTGTTTTAGATTTTGTACAATGGTTTACGCACACATTATTACATAAATATCCTTTTTTCTGGAAATATCACAAAGTACACCATAGTGTTAAAGAAATGGGGTTTGCTGCTCATTTAAGATATCATTGGATGGAAAATATTTTATACAAGCCTTTAAAAACGTTTGCTGTTATGTTACTTTTTGGTTTTGAACCAACCCAAGCATACATTGTTCATTTTATAGCTATTACCATAGGACATTTAAACCATTCTAATATAAAAATTACATGGGGCCCGCTTAAATACATTATAAATAACCCTGTTATGCATTTGTATCATCATGCTTATAAAATTCCTGAAGGCACTTACGGTGTAAATTTTGGAATTAGTTTAAGTATTTGGGATTACATCTTTAAAACAAATTATATTCCTGAAGATAGCGGAACTATAAAATTAGGTTTTCCTGGTGATGATACCTTTCCTGATGATTTTATAAGTCAAAATACTTATGGATTTAAAAAAGACAAACACTAATTAGCTAATATTGTAATACTACCTTGTGCAAGTTTTACAAAACCCTCTGCCTCTAATTTTTTAAGCAATCTAGAAATAACTTCTCTAGACGAACCTAAATCGTAAGCAATATGTTGGTGAGTAGTTTGTAGCACATTTGTGTTTTTTAAAAATGCTTCTTTTTTTAAATATTCTAGAAGGCGAACATCTTTATTAGAAAAAGTTAAAATTTCTACTACCTTAAGTAATTCATCAAATTTTAAATTAAACAAATCGTAAATAAATTCGTTCCAATACGGATATTTTTTTACAATTTGCATTGCTTTATCTGCAGGTATTAACACTATTTCTGCTTTTTCTTCTACAATTGCTTTTACCTTGCTTGTAGTATTATTAAGCATTGTAGTTACAGACATTACACAACTTTCTCCTGGTTTTATATAATAAAGTAAAACTTCGTTTCCGTTTTCTGGTTCTTCTTTAAAAACTTTTGCTAAACCAGACACTATTAACGGAATAACTTTTACATATCCGCCTTGTTTTAAAAGCACAGTACCCGCATTAAAAGTTTGTATGCTACTTATACCAATTAATTCTTTTTTTAATGCTGGCACTTTTGCCAACTTAGGAAAATAAGTATTTAACGCTGCTTCAATCAAATTTTAAATTATTTTATATCAGTTTACTTTCCATCTTTTTGTTGCTTACTCCACGCTTTCCATCCTCCAGAAAAATCGTAAACTTCTTTAAAACCAGCTGCTTTTAAAATTTTACACGCCCTATTACTACGAACTCCAGAATAGCAATAAATATATACTGGTTTTAACTTATCTAAAGTACTTATTTGTTTTTTAAAGTTTTCTTTATTTGCAATACCTATGTGTACCGCATCATCAATATAACCATCATTGTATTCTTTTAAAGTACGTACATCTATAAATTGTACATCTTTACCAATTACCTCTTCTTTTATTGTTTTTATATTAACTGTTGCTGTTTGCGCATTGCAAAAACTTATAAAAAACAACATGCAAATAATTGCTAAATAATTCTTCATCTTAATACTTTTTAATTCCTGTATCTAACCACTGAGACCATACTTTGTTGTAGGTATGAATTTCTGTAGTAATTCCTTTTTTATTAACTATTGGTAAATTATTATGCGCCCATTCAAAAATACCTCCATATAAATTTAAGACATTTGTAAAACCTGCACTAGTTAATTTTTGAGTAATTATTTCACTTCTATATCCAACAGTACAATACACTACTATTTTTTTATTTTTATTGATGTCTTTTAGTTTCTTTGCATTAAAAGAAGTAAAACCTATCCACAATGCATCTTTTATATGACTGGTAGTATATTCTTTTTTTTCTCTTGCATCTAAAAATAAGATATCATTCTTATTTTTTATTTCTAAAGGAAGTATTTCTTTAACGTTATGCGCTAATAGAGTATCTAACATGGTCTCAAATTTAGGATTCAACACCTTTTTTTGAGACATTCCCGAAAATGTACATAAAATAGTGATGAGTACTATTATTTTTTTCATTACTAATTGTTATAATTTAGTTGGACAAACAAATTCGGACACTTGCATATTTGTTTCTTTAATTGATTTAAAACCTCCTTTAACATCTATTAAATTATGAATACCTCTACTTTTTAAAATAGATGCTGCAATCATACTTCTATATCCGCCTGCACAATGCACAAAAAACATTTCTTTCTCTGGAAAGATACCTAAATAATCATTTAATGAATCTAAAGGAGTATTATTAGCATTTATAAGATGTTCAGAAAGATATTCATTTTCTTTACGTACATCAAAAACAAATTGCATGTCTTTTTCTAATTCTTTTTGTAATACCTCTGCTGTTACAGAATTTACTACATCATAATCTTTTGCTGCATGTACCCAAGCAGCAAAACCGCCTTCTAAATATCCTAAAGTATTATCAAAACCAACTCTAGAGAGTCTTGTTACCGTTTCTTTTTCTCTCCCTGGCTCTGTAATTAATAACAATGGTTGCTTAACATCTGCAATTAAAGCACCTACCCACGGAGCAAAACCACCATCAATTCCAATAAAAATTGATCTTGGTATATGTCCTTTAGCAAACTCATCTTGATGGCGAACATCTAAAACAATTGCTCCTGTTTCATTTGCTATTGCCCCAAAAGCTTCTGGCGACAATTTTTGAGTACCAACTTTTAACACCTCATCTATATCTTTATATCCATCTTTATTTAATTGAACGTTTAACGGAAAATATTTTGGTGGCGGCAGTAAACCTTTAGTAACTTCTGTAATAAATTCATCTTTTGTCATGTTAGCTCTTAATGCATAATTAACCTGTTTTTGGTTTCCTAAAGTATCTACTGTTTGCTTCATCATGTTTTTACCACAAGCAGATCCTGCTCCGTGTGCAGGATATACCGTAATATCATCTGCCAACGGCATAATTTTATTTCGTAAACTATCATACAAAAAACCTGCCAAATCTTTTTCTGTTAACTCTCCCATTTTTTGAGCCAAATCTGGTCTTCCAACATCACCTAAAAAAAGAGTATCTCCACTAAAAATAGCAGTATCTTTACCTTGTTTATCTCTTAATAAATAAGTGGTACTTTCTAAAGTATGCCCTGGTGTATGTATGGCTATAATAGTAATGTCTCCTAATTTAAATTCTTGATAATCTTTAGCAATTATTGCCTGAAAGTTAGGTTCTGCATTTGGCCCAAACACAATAGGAGCTCCTGTTTCTTTAGCAAGTGTTACATGACCACTCACAAAATCTGCATGAAAATGAGTAAGGAATACATATTTAATAGTGCTATCATGATCTTTAGCAAGATCAAGATAAGGTTGCACTTCTCGTAAAGGATCTATAATGATAGCTTCTCCTTGAGAACTTATAAAATAAGCCCCTTGAGCTAAACATTTTGTGTACATCTGTTCTAAGATCATAAGCACGCGTAGTTTGGTACAAATTTAAGGAAATAAAATAGGGAGATACAAAAAATCGAAACT
>CALHCK010000151.1 GCA_937936695.1 uncultured Polaribacter sp. | reverse complement strand
AAATGGATTATTCGTTAAAAATTACTAAGGTATTTACAAACTTGTGTTAAAAATAAATATTGTACTTATTTGAAAACAATTATATTATTTTTGAAATATGAAAAAAATGATTATTGCTAGTTCTTCATCTGTATATGGTAGTGGATATTTGGAGTATTTGTTACCAGTATTAAAAAAGCACTTTAAAAATGTAAAAACATTGGTTTTTATACCTTATGCAAGACCTAGTGGTATTTCTTATGATGATTATACAGCACTCGTAACAAAAGCTTTTTTAAATATAAATATAAATATAAAAGTAAAAGGGATTCATGAGTTTACAAACCCTGCTGAAGCTATTTTAAATGCAGAAGGTCTTTTTACTGGAGGAGGCAATACTTTTGAATTGGTAAATCAATTATATAAAAACGCAGTATTAGTACCTTTAAAAGAAGCAATAAATAAAGGGGTTCCTTATTTAGGAACAAGTGCAGGAAGTAATATTTGTGGTGTAAATATGATGAACACAAATGACATGCCTATTGTATATCCTCCTAGTTTTGTAACTTTAAATTTGATACCGTTTAATATTAATGCGCATTATATAGAACCAGTATTAAACAGTAAACACATGGGAGAGACAAGAGAAACTCGGATTAAAGAATTTCATGTATTTCATACAATTCCTGTTTTAGGGTTAAAAGAAGGGAGTTGGTTAGAGGTAATTAATAATACTATTGTTTTAAAAGGAAATCACTCAGCAAAACTATTTCAAAAAAATAAAGAAGTTACAGTGATAGAAAATGAAACAGAAATCTGTTTGTAAACTTAGATTTAGAAATATTATCTCAATATTGATACAATTATTTATAAGTTAACTGTGTGTTATGTTTTTTCTAACAAAAAAAGTGTAATAAATAGTTTTAAAACTATTTATTACACTTTTTATAAAATAGATATGAATTCTTAATATCTATAAATTCGTGTCAATTAATTTTTTAATTCTAACTTTTCAAGACGTACTTGTAAGTCAATTAACTTTTTATTTAAAGACTCTAATTGAGTTATTTTTTTCTCTTGCGCTATTGTATATAAAGTAAGTTCTTCTATTTTTTGCAATAATTTCGAATTCATTTCTCCTAAAAATATACCATTTTCAGAAACTTCTTTCGCAGAAGGAATGTCTTTTAAATGCCCTTTTTCTTTTATGTGATTTTCTACTTGTTCTAAACTAGGTAAATTGTATTGTTTTTCGAATACAAAATCTGACCATCCTGTTTCAACTTTTATTTCTTTGGCTTTTATTTTTCCATTAACAGCTAATTTATAGCCTTCTTGTCTGTTAACCGCACCTATACTAACTATTCCACCACGGCTTATCCTCATTCTATTTACACCTTTTGTAAAAAAATCTATACCAAAATGGCCTGAAAGATACGTATTAGTTGGATTACTATAATGTCCTGTAGTACTACCATCTTGATAGCCATGAAAACCAAAACCATAATGATTAATATACTCTCCATCATACAAAAAATCATCCTTTACATTTAAAGTTATTGCTGGAGATGCATTATCTACATTACTTGCCTTTTTAATAGTGATAGCTCCATTTACATCTAATTTAGATTTAGGTTCTATTGTACCAATACCAACATTACCATTAGCTTTAATTAGCATCTTAGTTTGATTAGCTCCTTCTGCCAAATTTCTAAACTCTACGATATCACCAGATTTACTTCCAATATGTAATTTACTATTTGTATAAATTTCATTAGGATCCATAATTAAAGTATTAGTTCCGTCTGTTACTGTAAAAAAACTTCTTACAGGAGCCCAAAGACCTCCAAAGGTGTTTGTGCTTTTTACTTCTAATTGAGCTAAAGGAGTTGTAGTCCCTATACCAACATTACCAATTTTGTTCAAAGTAATACCTTGTAAAGGGTCAGTACCTCTACTGATGTGAAATAGTGTTTTTGCAGGGTCTGTCCAAATTCTTGATGATAATTCGCCTGAATTTGACCAAAGTGTAATCCCTTCATTTGCTCCTTTTCCAGAAATTTGTAATTTACCATGTAGTGGATTATTTGTACCTATACCAACATTACCATTAGTTAATACAGTCATTTTAGAATTTATATCCCAAAATTCTCCGCTAGCAGCGGATGTTCCATACCCAATTTCTAATCTATTGTTTCTGGTTATTCCTGTATGATGAAAAGACCAGTGTTTATTATTTCCATCAGATGGAGCATTACTTAAAAATAACATAGAACCTGCTTGATGAGAGTTTGCAGATAAAATTTGGAGCCTTGAGTCCTCATTTTCAATGATATTAGAGTTATTTAAATAGTGCCCATTATTAACTTTATCCTTTATTATATGAAGTTTGAATTTAGGATCTGTCGTTCCGATACCAACATTCCCTGTTGATTCTATTTTATTTTCTTGAGCATTTACTAAAGCAGTCAACCCAATAGTTAATGATAATATTATTTTCTTCATTTTTTTTTCTTAAAAATAAGAATAATTATTCGTCTTTTTAGATTTAAAAATCCTTTTATTTTTTTGAAAGCTTGTATGTTAATAATTTACGTAATCAACAATTTCTAAGCCATAACCTATCATACCCACACGTTTAGATTGGTGTGTATTGGTTATTAATTTTAGTTTAGATATGTTTAAATCGTGTAAAATTTGAGCTCCAATACCAAAATCTCTTTGATCCATAGCAATAGCAGGTAAATTTAATTCACCGTCTTTTTGACTTTCTTTTAAAGCAGAAAGTCTATTTAATAAATTATGAGATTGATTTTGTTGGTTAATAAACAAAATAGCACCTTTTTCTGCAGCGTTAATTGTTTGAAACATTTTATCTAGTTTCTTATCCGCATTATTGGTTAAGGTTCCTAAAATATCATTATTAACTAAAGTAGAGTTTACTCTTGTTAACACAGGTTCATCTCTAGACCATGTTCCTTTTGTTAAGGCAATGTGCACTTGGTTGTTGGTAGTTTGTTTGTAGGCTCTTAATCTATAATCACCAAATCTAGTTTTAATATCAAAATCTTCTTTTATTTCAATTAAAGAATCATGTTGCATTCTGTAAGCTACCAAACTTTCTATAGAAACAATTTTAAGATCAAACTTTTTGGCAACTTCTAAAAGTTCAGGAAGTCTAGCCATTGTTCCGTTTTCGTTCATTATTTCAACAATAACACCAGCAGGTTCTAAACCAGCTAAACGAGCAAAATCTATAGCCGCTTCTGTATGTCCTGTTCTTCTTAAAACACCACCTTCTTTTGCTTTTAAAGGAAATATATGACCAGGTCTAGCTAAATCAAAACTTTTTGTGTTTTTATCTGTTAAAGCATTAATAGTTAAAGCTCTATCGGAAGCAGAAATACCAGTAGTAACACCTTTACCACGTAAATCAACAGAAACGGTAAAAGCTGTTTCCATAGGATCTGTGTTGTTGTTAACCATCATTCCTAATTCTAGTTCTTTACAGCGTGTTTCTGTTAGTGGCGCACAAATTAAGCCTCTACCATGCGTTGCCATAAAATTAATCATCTCAGGTGTTACTTTCTCTGCAGCAGCTAAAAAATCTCCTTCATTTTCTCTATTTTCATCATCTACAACAATTATAACTTTACCGTTTCTTATATCTTCTATGGCTTCTGAAATGGTATTTAATTGTATGTTTTTTGTTGATTGCTCGCTCATTATTATGCTTCTTTTTTAGAGAATAGTTTTTTAAATATTGTTATAATAGGTCTTACAAATGAATCAAAATTAAAGACACCTTTATCTTTTGTAGCTCTTCTAGTTAATAAAATTGCAATAGGAGTCATTATCATGGCTGCAATCCAAGAACCTAAAAATGCAGAAATGCTACTTTCTTCTGCTAAATTTTTACCAAATGTATTGCTAAAAAAGTATATTACGTAAATGGCAATTGCTAAAATCATAGGTAAACCAAAGCCTCCTTTTCTGATAATAGAACCTAGTGGAGCACCAATAAAAAATAGAATTAAACAAGATAAAGAAAATGCAAATCTGTTGTAATATTCTGTATCAAAAAAGTTTAAAGTTTTTCTACTATATTTTACGGTGTTCATGTTGTTTTTTAAAGAACTTAATATCCTTTCAGCTTTACTTGTT
Source organism: uncultured Polaribacter sp. (assembly GCA_937936695.1). Classification (GTDB taxonomy): domain Bacteria; phylum Bacteroidota; class Bacteroidia; order Flavobacteriales; family Flavobacteriaceae; genus Polaribacter. The sequence goes on along the minus strand of CALHCK010000151.1, from coordinate 7,315 downwards.
GCTGCTCCTAAAATAGTAATCTGTTTGTCTAAATTAAAATTGTTAATAATAGTATCCGATAATTTATGATTGATTAAAGAGTCTGGATACTTGTATAAAGATTTAACGTTTGCGCTTACGTAAATATTTTTAGAACGCAACTCTAAATGATCGCTATACCTTGTTTTTATTTTAGGAATAGTGTCTTTTAGTTGCTTAATACTTAACATTCTATAGTTATTGGTAACATGTACCTTGTCAATATCTTCTCCACTTAATTCAGAAATATCAATGTTAAATTGATATTCTTTAAAAGTAGCATTAGAAGCAGGCATTTTTTTTCTTTTTTTACTAGTTTTCGCAGTTTTAGCGTACTCTTCGTAATAATGACCATCATATAAAATAAAAGTCATGTAACGGCTACCTTCTGTAGATAGTATTTTACCACTTTTAGCAGTAATTACTTTTTGATTTCCTTTACCTAATGTTAAATCGTAGATTAAAACCTTTTCTAAAAGATTTTCTTCTTCACCATATTTTTTATCAAATTTAATTTGATAACCAGGTAAATCGCTATTAAAACTACCAGCTACTAAAGCTAAAGCTGGTTTTTTCTTTTTAATATTTAAATACAAATTTGCTTGTTTAAGCATTGCATACGGATAAATATTATTTAAAAAGAAAAAATTAATAAGACTTAATAATAAAGTAAAGTATACCAATGGTCTTACCAAGCGTTGTAAAGATATACCTGCCGATTTTGCTGCTGCAAATTCGTAGTTTTCTCCCATGCTACCAAGTGTCATTATAGATGATAATAACACAGCAATTGGTAGTGCTTGCGGAGTGATGATAAGTGTTGTGTAGTATAAAAACTTTAAAATAAAAGGCAAGCTTATTCCTTTACCAGCAATATTATCAAACGTTTGCCATAAAATTTGCATTACCAATACAAATAGTACAATTAAAAACGTAGCTAAAAAAGGTCTTAAAAATGATTTTAAGATATATTTATCTAAAATTTTCATTAAAAATATTTACTCACCTCAAAGGTTACTTAGACAACAAAAATAGTGTGTTAATTAGTAAAATACTATTAATTAACTATTAATCGGTAAAAAGTTAATCTATTGTATAATTTAACTTCTTGTATTTTTCTTTGTTAAATGTAAAAAAGCTGTCGTTTATAGGTTGATTCCCTTTAAAGTCTGTAATTGTAAACGTAGTTTTAGAGCCGTTAGCACCTACCTGAATTAATTTGTAAATGTGTTTTGTTTTTGCATCTACAGCAAGTTCTACTTTTACAATATCAGAATTACTATCTATAGGATTTAAGGTAATATATTGTATTTTTCTACCATTGATATTTTTTAAAGCTCCCATTTCAAAATTATAGCCTTCTTTATAAAAAGTTAATAGTTTAGAAGGATAAATAAAACCATCATCACCTTCAATATCACCGTCGGTAATATTTATTTCTTTTTCATCATTATTAATAACCACTAATTGTTTACCATCAAAAGAAAAAATATTACCTAAATAGTTTAAACTGTATTTTTCTCCTTTAATTATAATTTTACCCCTAATAGGTGGTTCGTCACCTTCATTAATTCCAGCATCTTCATTACTTAAAGTTTGACTAAAACTAATAGACATGTTTTTATAAACCCCCATTTTAGTAGAAACTTCATCTAAAATAGATTTTGCTTTTTCAGAATTTTGAGAAAAAGTAACCGTTGTTAAAAATATACTTAAAAAAAAGATTGCTATTTTTTTCATCATTTAAATTATTTTAACTCTTTTAAATTTTAAGAGATTATGTGTTTTTTTCGTTTTCTAATAATTGTTCTAATGCTATAAAGTCTGGTATTAAAACCTGTCTAGCTTTACTACCTTCAAAACCACCAACAATACCAGCGGCTTCTAACTGATCTATTAATCTACCAGCTCTGTTATAACCTAATTTTAGTTTTCTTTGTAAAAGAGAAGCAGATCCTTGTTGTGCTGTAACTATAATTTCTGCTGCTTCTTTAAATAGTTTATCTCTATCTGCAATATCAACATCAATACTTGTGCCACTTTCATCATCTACATATTCTGGTAATTGATATGCTTCTGCATAAGCCTTTTGCGAACCTACATAATCTGTGATTTTTTCTACTTCAGGAGTATCTACAAATGCACACTGAATCCTTCTAATATCATTACCCCCAGAATATAATAAATCTCCACGACCAATTAACTGATCTGCACCACCAGCATCTAATATGGTTCTAGAATCTATTTTAGAAGTAACCCTAAAAGCAATTCTTGCAGGGAAATTGGCTTTAATAATACCTGTAATTACGTTTACAGACGGTCTTTGTGTGGCAACAATTAAATGAATACCAATAGCTCTAGCAAGTTGTGCTAAACGAGCAATAGGTGTTTCTACCTCTTTACCAGCAGTCATAATTAAATCTGCAAATTCATCAATAACTAAAACAATATATGGTAAAAATTGGTGCCCATCATTAGGGTTTAATTTACGTTGTTTAAACTTGGTGTTGTATTCTTTTATATTACGAACCATTGCAGCTTTTAACAAATCGTAACGATTGTCCATTTCTATACAAAGTGAGTTTAGTGTGTGTACTACTTTGGTGGTATCTGTAATAATAGCATCTTCTGTATCTGGTAACTTTGCCAAATAATGACGCTCTATTTTATTAAAAAGTGTTAATTCTACTTTTTTAGGATCTACTAAAATAAATTTAACTTCAGCAGGGTGTTTTTTATATAATAAAGAGGTTAATACAGCATTTAAGCCAACCGATTTACCCTGACCAGTAGCACCAGCCATTAAAAGGTGAGGCATTTTAGCTAAATCTACCACAAATGTTTCATTAGCAATGGTTTTACCAAGTGCAATTGGCAGCTCCATTGTAGATTCTTGAAATTTCTTTGAAGAAATTACAGAGTGCATAGAAACAATGGTAGATTTTTGGTTAGGTACCTCTATACCAATAGTTCCTTTACCTGGTATGGGAGCAATAATTCTAATACCTAATGCAGATAAAGACAAAGCAATATCATCTTCTAAATTTTTAATTTTAGAAATTCTAACACCCGCTTCAGGTACAATTTCGTACAATGTAATTGTAGGTCCTACGGTAGCTTTAATTTCTGCAATACCAATTTTATAGTTTTTAAGGGTATCAACAATTCTATCTTTATTAGCTTCTAATTCTTTAGGGTCTATAGATATGCTCTCATTGTATTGTTTTAAAAGATTAAATGTTGGGAATTTAAAATGAGACAACTCTAAAGTAGGGTCAAATTCGCCAAAATCTTTTACAATTTTATCAGCAAGATTTTCAGTAGTTATTTCTTCTTCTTCAACATGTTCTACATCAATCGAATATTCTTCTTCTTCAACTTTTTCTTCTGTATTAATTGTTGTTTGCAATACAGGTTCTTCTGGTGTAGTTGTTTTTTCTACAGATAAACTAATTTCTTCTTTACTATTACTTACATCAGAATGATTAGAAATAGTAGGTTGTAAATTTTCTAAAGAAAGTTCAAATTCAGATTTTTCTTTTTTATCAACTTGTAAAGGAATTTCTTCTGGTTTTTCTTGTAAAACCTCTTTTTCTTTTTTTGTTTCTGTTTGATTTATAATTGCTGTTTCTGTAGTTTTTGTGTCTTTGTTGATAACAGAGGCAGTTGTTTTTGGTGTTTGCTTAACAATGTCTTCATCAGTAGCAGCCATTGCTTTTTTATGTTTTAAGTTTTCTATGTATTTATCAAAAGTTAATTTATAACGAAGAATTAAATAGCTTGCTAAAAAGAAAATCAATAAAATTACCAAACCTGTTTTTCCTAAAAAAGTTTGTAAATATTCATTAATTTCAAAACCGATGATACCAGATACAATGGCATATTTTTTAGGTAAAAAACCTAATGCTATTGCTAACCACATGGTAACTACTAAGCCCCAGTTCCATGAAAGAATTACCCTAGAAAGTTTCTTTTTTAAAAGAATATATATACCCGTTTTAAAAATATTATATGCAATAATAAAGGCTCCAATACCAAAACCACTGTAAATGAAAAAGTGGCTTATAATAGCACCAATTTTACCTAAAAGGTTATTGCTTTTTATAGTTTTGTCTGTTAGTTTTGTAATAGTGCTATAATCTTCTTGCCAATTAAAGAAAAATGATATAAACGCTATACTTACAAAAAAAGCAAATAAAATTAAAAAAGTTGCTACTATGGTATGGGCTTGTCTAGATTTTAGGTAAGTAAAAAAACGTGCCTTTCTTTCTGTACTAGATACAGTTTTTTTACTGTTTTCTTTCTTGTTGCCCATTAATGATTTAAAAACGTTAAGCACTAAAAAAATATTTTAAAATAATGTTATTATTTTAGGGATATAAATAATACTACCAATAATTAATGAAATAATAGCAGCAAAAGTAGGCGCACCAGCAGCAACATCTTTAATAATTCCTATTTTTTCATGATAATCAGGATGTATAAAATCAGCTATTTTTTCTATAGCAGTATTTACTGTTTCTGCAACTAATACCAATGCAATTATTAAAAATTGAAGCATCCATTCTGTATTAGAAATATTAAAAACAAAACCAAAAACAATAGCTATTACAGTAAAAAAAAGTTGTACTTTAATACTGTCTTCTGTAGTAATTAAAATCCAAATTCCTTTAAAGGCAAATTTTAAACTACGAAGTCTTCCTACTAAAAAGCTATCGTTTGGGTTTTTCATGTATTGCTTAAAGTGCTTTTAATGCAGCTTCGTAATTTGGTTCATCTACAATTTCAGATACTTGCTCGTTATATTTTACGTTTCCGTTTTCATCAATAACAACAATTGCTCTAGAGTGTAAATTTGCCAAAGGACCATCTGTAATTTCTAATTCATAAGACTTCCCAAAATTACTAGTAGCAAAATCAGAAAGCATTACTACATTATCAATACCTTCTGCACCACAAAAACGTGCTTGTGCAAATGGTAAATCTTTAGAAATACATAAAACAACAGTATTGTCTAAATTAGCAGCTTTTTTGTTAAATTCTCTAACAGAAGTAGCACAAGTACCAGTATCTACACTAGGAAAAACGTTTAAAACAACTTTTTTACCAGAAAAATCTGACAAACTTTTAGCCGATAAATCTACAGCTGTTAGTGTAAAATTAGGTGCTTTAGAGTTTACAGAAGGTAAGTTTCCTATTGTATTTATTGCATTTCCTTTTAATGTAATATTTGCCATTTTTATTATTTTTAGTGAGAGTCAAAAATACATTTTTTAAGCCAAAATAAACAGTTTCTCTTTTATTAATATTGTTCAATTTTTATAAATATATTCGCAGTCAGAAAATAAAACTTAATATTGAACATTCGCCAATACACCTCAGAATTTAAATACAACTGGCAATTAGCAGCCCCTGTGATGTTAGGAATGTTAGGGCATACTTTTGTTTCTTTTATAGACAACATTATGGTAGGTCAGTTAGGTACTGCAGAATTAGCAGCAGTATCTTTAGGAAACAGTTTTATGTTTATAGCCATGTCTATTGGTATTGGTTTTTCTACAGCTATTACGCCTTTAATAGCGTCTGCAGACGCATCTAACAATTTAAAACAAGCAAAAGCTACCTACAAAAGTGGTTTGTTTTTGTGTATTACTTTGGGTATTGCGTTATTTTTAGGAGTGTATTTATGCAGACCTTTGTTAAGTTTAATGCAACAACCTAAAGAGGTGGTTACTTTGGCAATACCTTACCTAAATTTAGTCGCTTTTTCTTTAATTCCGTTAATTAGTTTTCAGGCAATAAAACAGTTTAGTGATGGTATGTCTATGACAAAATACCCAATGTACGCTACTCTAATTGCAAACATTGTAAATATTTTACTAAACTATGTTTTAATTTTTGGGAAATTTGGTTTCCCAAAAATGGGTATTGTAGGAGCTGCTTACGGAACCCTAATAGCAAGGTTTGTAATGTTTTTTTACCTTTTAATCTTATTAAGATATAAGTCTAGGTCTGCTAAAATTGTTAGAAATATTAAATTATTTGTGTTAGATGTAATAACCATAAAAAAAATTATAAGCATAGGTTCTTTAAGTGCAATGCAAATGTTTTTTGAAGTAGCTATTTTTACTGCAGCTATATGGTTAAGTGGTTTGTTGGGTAAAAACCCGCAAGCAGCCAATCAAATAGCTTTAAATTTATCTTCTATGACATTTATGGTTGCTATGGGATTTGGAGTAACTTCTATGATACGAGTAGGAAACCAAAAAGGGTTAAAAAACTTTAAAGAGTTAAGACGCATTGCTTTTTCTATATTTTTGCTAGGTATTTTATTGGCTACATTGTTTGCTGCCATCTTTTTTGTTTTTCATAAAAGTTTGCCTAATATATATGTAGATTTAAATGATACTGTTAATTATGCAGATAATATAGAAGTACTTTCTATTGCCTCTAAATTATTATTAGCAGCAGCGCTTTTTCAAATATCAGACAGTATTCAGGTAGTAATATTAGGTGCATTACGTGGTTTACAAGATGTTAAAATACCTACACTTTTAACTTTTATTTCTTATTGGGTAATAGGTTTTCCTGTTTCTTATTTTTTAGGAAGTAAAGAAATGTATGGTAGTTTTGGTATCTGGTTAGGTTTACTAGCAGGTTTAACCACTGCATCTATTTTATTATTTATCAGATTTAATTTGTTAACTTTAAAACTTATTCAACAAAAACATGAACTTACCTAAATTTTTATTAGCAGATAACAGCAATTTTCCAGAAGACATTTTTGTATTGCATACAGAATTTCCTCGTTTTATGATTAATTTAAAAGACGATGAAGTAGAATGGTTTGAAGATTTAACAGGAGAAAATGAAGAAGATATTGCTACAGAACTAGCTGTTTTAATGGATAAAGCAGGCGAGTTTTATGATGAAGAAATGAAAAAATACGAGTAATTTTTAACTTGCAAAAAAAAAACAAACGCCCTTAATAATATATTGCGTTAATTTATTAGTAATTATGGATACATAAATTTTTTAAAGATTTTATGTATTTATAATTATTTTGATATCCGTCTTTGTTTTATAGTTAGCACATAATGTGTGAAAATTTTTACAAGTATTTGCTTAAACTAAATTTTGATAAGTTACCAAATTTTAAATTCTACGATTTTTAATAAAAAAATCAAACTTATTTCTTTGCTTTTTCTACCAATTCTAATTTTTCTACAGTAGTTTTAGTTGTAAAAATACCATAATTTATGGTAACGGTTTTTTTATCTATTTTATCTATAGTTCC
>CALHCK010000150.1 GCA_937936695.1 uncultured Polaribacter sp. | reverse complement strand
GGACAATTAGATGGTTCTCATATGTTAGCAGGTCAGCCAATTGCTGCGGGTGCAGGTTTTGGTAGACAAGCAAAGTTAGTAACTCCTTTTTCTATGGATTTAAATGGAAACGGAATTACAGTTTCTAATGATGTTTGGTCTAAAATGAAACCAAATGTTCCTAAAGACGGAAGTGGTAAACCAGTACACCCAATTAAAGCAGATGCTTTAAAGCCAGTTATTGCAGAGTATAAAAATTCTGGTAAAGCGTTTAAAATGGGAATGGTTTTTCCAGTATCTACGCATAACTACGAAATTAGATATTGGTTAGCAGCAGCAGGAATTCACCCAGGTATGTATACTAAAGAAAATGTACAAGGGCAAATTGATGCTGAAGTTTTATTATCTGTAACTCCACCACCACAAATGCCAGCTACTTTAGAAGCAGGAACAATTTATGGATACTGTGTAGGAGAGCCATGGAATCAGCAAGCAGTATTTAAAGGTATTGGTGTGCCAGTTGTAACAAACTATGATATCTGGAAAAACAATCCTGAGAAAGTATTTGTAATGACAGAGAAATTTATCGAGCAATATCCAAACACAGCTGTAGCAGTAACTAAAGCTTTAATTAGAGCTGGTAAATGGTTAGATAAGCCAGAAAATAGAAAAGAAGCTGTAAAAATCTTATCAATGTCTCAGTATGTAGGTGCTCCAGAAGAAGTATTAGCAAATTCTATGACAGGTACTTTCGAGTTTGAGAAAGGTGATAAAAGAGAAATGGAAGACTTTAACGTATTCTATAAGTACAATGCAACATATCCTTTTTATTCAGATGGTATATGGTTCTTAACTCAAATGAGAAGATGGGGTCAAATTCCTGAAGCTAAATCTGCAGATTGGTATGCTAATACAATTAAAGATATTTACAGACCAGATATCTGGAAAAAAGCAGCAGAATTATTAGTTGCAGAAGGAAACATTCCTGCATCTGATATTCCAACAACAGATGGTTATAAGCCTGCAACTGCAGACTTTATAGACGGTACTAAGTTTGATGCTAAAGATCCTATTGGATACATCAACAGTTTTAAAATTGGAAACAAAGACAAATAATATTTTTTTAAAGACGTAAAATAAAAAGTAAGATTACAATTAAATAACACTAAAATGAAAGCAAGTATAACACTAGGAAAAGTCTCTAAATTTATGGGGTTAGGTATTTTTGAAACACTAAAAAATCTATTTACAGGAAAATTAGAAAAAGATGAAATGCAAAGTTTTTTAAGAAAAACAGTAGTGCCACTTGCTTCCATTTTATTGTTTTTAGGATTATGGCATTTAGGAGCAAAATCTTTATACAATACAGAAGCAGAATTTAAAATTGAAAAAGCGTTGCAAGATCAAGGTCAAGCAGCAGCAGATGCTTTAAAAACATGTATTGCATCAGGAGATTCTAGTTGTCAACCAAATACATTGCCATCTCCTAGTCAGGTTTGGGAGTCTTTCCAATCTTTATTAAGAGATCATAACATTATTAGTGCAGATAAGTTGGCGTTTAAAGAAAAAACAGCAGCTTTAAATGAAAAAAGAATTGCAGCAGGTAAAGATCCTATTGTATATACTGGTAGACCATCTTTTGTAGACCAAATATATAGAAGTTTACAAACTGTGTTTGCAGGTTTTTTCTTAGCATTAGTTATAGCAGTGCCTTTAGGTATATTTATCGGACTTAGTCCAACTTTAAAAAGTTCATTCAACTGGTTTATTCAAATATTTAAGCCAGTGTCGCCAGTAGTTTGGTATTTATTAGTTTTTATGATTGTAAAAACAGTTTTAATAGGTTCTACAGACGATAGCTCTTTTACGATTTCTTTTATTAGTGTAGGTTTATGTTCTATGTGGGCAACATTAGTAAATACTGCAATGGGAGTATCATCAGTAGATAAGGATTATATTAATGTAGCAAAAGTTTTAAAATTAGGAACTTTTCAAAAGATTTTTAAGGTAGTATTACCATCATCTTTACCATTAATATTTACAGGATTAAAAATTACATTATCAGTTGCTTGGATGGTATTAATTGCTATTGAGTTATTAGCTCAAAGTCCAGGTTTAGGTTTGTTTGTTTGGGAAGAATTCCAAAACGGTGCAAATGACTCTAACGCTAAAATTATTGTTGCCATGTTTATTATTGGTATCATCGGTTTCTTGTTAGATAGATTAATGTTAACAATACAAAACTGGGTGTCTTTTGATAAACAAGATGCAATATAATATGTGTAATTATAATAATAAGACTACACATTACTAAACATCAATTAAATATCAAAAGAAAATGGCGTATTTAGAGTTAAATAATATATACAAAACCTACGGGCAAGCAGATGGAGAGACAGAGGTATTGTCTAACATCAATTTAAAAATAGAAGAAGGAGAGTTTGTTGCTATTGTAGGTTTTACAGGAAGTGGAAAGACAACTTTAGTAAATTTAATAAACGGATTAATTCAACCAACAAGCGGAGAAGTTTTGTTTAAGGGAGAGCCAGTAACTGACACTAGTCACGAGCGTGGGGTTATTTTTCAAAACTATTCTTTGCTGCCTTGGTTAACAGTTGGTCAAAACGTTTTTATGGCAGTTAAAGAAGCTTTTCCAAATAAAAGTAAAGCAGAGTTAAACGAAATTGTGGCCAATTATGTAGAAATGGTAAGTTTAACTCCGGCAATAAATAAAAGACCTAAAGAATTATCTGGAGGAATGCGTCAAAGAGTAGCGGTTGCTAGAGCATTGGCAATGAAACCAGAGATGATTATTATGGATGAACCTCTTGGAGCACTTGATGCATTAACTAGAGGGAATTTACAAGATGAGATTTTAAATATTTGGGGTAAAGATAAGCGTACAGCATTATTAATTACAAACGATGTTGATGAGGGAATATATATGGCAGATAGAATTATTCCTTTGCGTCCGGGGCCTAATGCAACATTAGGACCAGAATTTAAGATAGATCTAGAGCGTCCGAGAGATAAAACAGAAATGAATGATAATGAAAATTTCAAAAAAACAAGAAATGCAATTATCGAGTATTTAATGGATATCGGAAATGAAAGAAAATCTGAAGCAAAGGCAGAATATGTGTTGCCAGATTTAAGTCCAAAAGATTTTGTAAATCAATTTAAATAAGAAAACATTATGAGTATTATAACAGAAAAAACAATAACTAAAGAGGTTTTAGGTAGTAGTTCTTTTCCATCTAATGAAGTAATGTTAGACTTAAAGAAACTAAAAAAAGTATATCCAACACCAAAAGGAGACTACGTAGTTTTAGAAGATTTAGATTTACAAATACGTAAAGAAGAGTTTGTAACTATTATTGGGCACTCTGGTTGTGGTAAAACAACAATGCTTTCTATGATTGCAGGTTTAAATCCTATTTCAGGAGGAAATATAGCAGTTTTAGGTAAAAACATATCAGGTCCAGGCCCTGATAGAGGAGTTATTTTTCAGGCACCAAGTTTAATGCCTTGGATGACTTCTTTAGAAAATGTAATGTTAGGTGTAAATCAGGTTTTTCCTCATGGAACCAAATCTCAAAGAACAGACATCGCAAAATATTATTTACAAAAAGTAGGTTTAGAAGATTCTTTTCACAAAAAAGCAGCAGAATTATCGCAAGGGATGCAGCAAAGAGTAGGTATTGCACGAGCATTTGCTATTAAACCTAAAGTTTTATTATTAGATGAGCCTTTTGGAATGTTAGATTCTTTGACAAGAGGAGAGTTACAAGATATTTTAATTGAAATTTGGAATAAAGAAAAGATTACAGCTGTTATGATTACTCATGATGTTGATGAAGCTATCTTTTTAGCAGACAGAGTGGTAATGATGACAAGTGGTCCTAGAGCAAAAATTGGTGATATTTTAGATATTAATTTTGAAAGACCAAGAACAAGAAAATCAGTTTTAGAGCATGATGACTATTATGCTTATAGAAAACATTTAATAGACTTTTTAGAGCATTAAAATAGTAAAATATTATTATAAATAATATTTTAAAAAGAAAAGTAAAACCTGTCAAATAGCAGGTAATCATTAAGAGGCTAATTATATATTTGTCTCACAAAACACAAAAATTAATCAAAATCAAACAAATGAAAAAACAATACTTTATTTTAGGATTATTGTTAGCAGGTTTTCAATTTGCACAAGCACAATTTACATTAGAAGGAGAATTTAGACCACGTTCTGAATATTTTGGAAACGGTGGTAATTTTACAAGTGGATCAAATTTTAGAGGTTCAAACCCGAATGCTTTAGGTAAGCCGTTATTTCCAGCTACAACAGCAACAAATGCAGATGAAGGTTTTATTAGAACTACAGTTAGAGCTGCTTTAAAAGCTAAATATATCACAGAATCGTATACAGTGTTTACTAGTTTTCAAGAAGTATTTGCTTTTGGTGATAGAGATCAAACTTCAGAGAAAGGTAATGGGAATTTTAGAATACAAGAGGCTTGGGCAGATTTAAAATTAGGTGAATCATCTAGTTTAAAAGTAGGGCGCCAAACTTTATCTTATGATGATCAAAGAATTTTAGGTGGTTTAGGATGGGCGCAACAAGCAAGAACTCATGATGCTGCTCTTTATAAGTATAGAAAAGATGGTTATAGCTTAGATTTAGGGGGAGCTTTAAATACAACTAAAGATGAAGTGTTTGGATCTTCAGCGTTATTTTCTTACAGAGATATGGGGTTTGTTCATGCGAATAAGAAATACGGAAACTTTAATATATCTGTATTAGGTTTGGTAAATACATTCCAAGATAACAAAACTTTAAATGCCGATACAGATGGTGACAGGATAAAAGATGCAAATACTTTTGGAGATGATAAATCATCGTTAATTACTGCTGGTTTACATGCAGGTTATAAAACTGGTAGATTTGGTTTTAAATCTAACTTATATTTACAAGAAGGTCAAAGAATTGGCGGTGTAGATGTGAAAGGAGCGTTCTTAGCTAGTTTAGGGACAACTCTTAAAATAGATGATGTAAATTCATTAGGATTATCTTATGAAGTAATTTCAGGTAGAGATGAAGACACTGCTGCTTTCTTTCCGTTATATGGTACTAACCATGCATTTAATGGGTTAATAGATAGGTTTTATGTAGGAAACCATGCAAATGCTGGTGGTTTAAAAGATATACAGCTTACTTATAAAACAAAAATATCAGGTGTAGCATTAACAATAGCAGGACACCACTTTACAGAGCATACAGATGTAGCTGATAACAATGATAAACAATTAGGAACTGAAATAGATATAATTTTAGCTAAGAAATTTAAAGGGTTTAAATTAGTTGGTGGATACTCTCAATTTTTCGAGCCAAGTGCTGTTGCTGACTTGCCAACTACAAAAGATACTCAAAACTGGGCATGGGTAATGTTAGTTATAAAGCCTAAGTTTTTTACAAGTAAATAATATATAAAACACGTCTTATTGGTTTTTTGTCTATTTTTTAGTGTTAAAAGATTAAAAAAGCCAGTATCTAAATCCCTCGAAAGAGGGATTTTTTTTGTTTAATTAAATAATATTTATGGCATGTTCAGTTTAA
>CALHCK010000149.1 GCA_937936695.1 uncultured Polaribacter sp. | reverse complement strand
AAATTTCAACTTAAATGCAAGTGGTGATCAGATTTTTGCTTACCAAGGTACATTATCATCACCTAGTTTTATTTTTGGTATAAATGTAAGTAGTGGTAATTGGGTAGATGGAACTCCTAGATCTAGAAGAACTGCATTGCCAATTGCTTTAACAGATGGAACAAATGCAGTTACTTTGCCTCATATAGATAATACTAAATATACAGGCTCTTTAACTGGTTCTAAAACTACAATTTTATCTAATATATGTACTGTTTCTAATTGGACTGGTTCTGATTCTGTAATTCAAGATTTTAATGGAGTTTTTATCTCTGATGTAACTTGGTCTGGAAGTGGTAATGTAAATGACTATTTTAATGTTATAATTAATGCAGACTATAGCACAAGTAGTAATGGTAATTTTTCTACATGTAATTGTACTGTAAATTCGGGTAATACATTAACAGTATCTTCAGGAAATAATATAGTTATAGAAGAAGATATTACTAATAATGGAAATATTATTGTTAATAGTGGAGGGTCGGTTGTACAACTTTTATCTTCAGGTACAGACACAGGAACTAATTATACCGTAGAAAGAGAAACCACAGTGCAGTCTTCTTTTAACGTTTTTACGTATTGGTCTACACCTATAACATCAGCAACTTTTGCTGCAGTAGCTCCTACAACACATGAGTATTATTCTTTTAATAATGCTACCCAAGAGTGGGTGTTAGGTAGCGCCACTACGCCAATGAATCCAGGAATTGGATATGCATTAGAAGGACCAGATACAGGTACTTATCCTGGTGCACAAACTGCAACTTTTGCAGGGGCACCGTTTAATAATGGTAATATTGCCAATGTGTTAAGTTTTTCTGCGGATGGAGATGCAGACAACGATTGGAATTTAGTGGGTAATCCTTATCCATCTGCTATAGATGCCGATGCTTTTATCAGTCACAATGGAACAAATATTGGAGGAACTATTTATTTTTGGACACATAATACACCAGAAGATCCTAATGTAAATAATACAGAAGATGATTATGCCATGTATAACGCAGCAGGGGGTACAGCGGCAGCTACAGGAGGTGTGGTACCCGATGGAAATATAGCATCTGCACAAGGCTTTTTTGTACAAGCATTAAATGCTGTTACGGTAGCAGATTTTTTTACCAATGAAATGCGATTAGATTCTGATAATATTACTTTTTTTAAGAGTACTAAGCAACATAAACAAGTTGAAAAAGATAGAATTTGGTTAAATTTAGAAAGCGAATCTTCTTTTAGTCAGATACTGGTTGGTTTTTTTGAGGATGCAAATGATGATATTGATACTAAGTATGATGGTGTACGTTTTTTTAGTAAACCATCTTTGAATTTTTATTCGATTATAAATGATAGAGAATATGGTATTCAGGGTAAAGCTCCTTTAAAAGAAACAGAAATAATACCTTTAGGTTTTGTAACAAATACTACAGGAGAGTTTACAATTTCTATAGATAAATTTGAAGGAAAATTAAATGCTTCTAATATTTATTTAGAAGATAGATTGTTAAATACAAGACATAATTTAAAAACTACAGATTATGTTTTTAATGTAAATACAACCGGTACATTTAATAATCGTTTTCATTTAATTTTAGAAACAGAAGAAAGCGTTTTAAATGTTGATGAAAATAAGTTTTTAAATGAAGTAAAAATTATAAATACTAAAAATGGTATAACATTAGAAACTTTAAATAATACAATTATAAATAAAGTAGCTATATATGATTTGTTAGGAAAAGAAATAATAACAAAACAAGGAAATAAAAATAGTTTACAAATACCTTCTTTACTTATAAAAAGTAACACTGTATTAATAGTTAAAGTAACTTTAGTAAATGGCAGCATATTGGTAAATAAAATTTACCGAGATTAAGTAGATTTTAAATACAATAAAAAAGGGTTGGAATTTATAGAATTCCAACCCTTTTTTATTGTATAATAGTATTTTAAGCTATTGCATTATCTGTATTCTTTAAGCTTTTTAACCACATTTTAAATCTTGTAACTAAGTAGAATAAAATAGGGACTACAATTAAAGTTAAAAATGTTGCTATTATTAAACCATAAATAACTGTCCAAGCTAAAGGACCCCAGAAAATTACATTATCACCTCCAAAATATATATGAGGATTTAATTCACTAAATAAAGTAAAGAAATTAATATTTAAACCAATTGCTAAAGGAATTAAACCTAAAACTGTAGTAATTGCAGTTAATAAAACAGGACGTAAACGAGATTTACCAGCTTTAACAATGCTGTTAAATAAATCGTCTTTGGTTAAATATTCATCATCATTTAAATCTAACTCTACCTTTTTTCTATCTATTAATAGTTGTGCATAATCTAACAACACTACACCGTTATTTACTACAATACCAGCAAGAGAAATAATACCCATCATGGTCATCATAACAACAAATGAATCTCCTGTGATTACTAACCCTCCAAACACCCCTATAAAACTTAAAAAAATAGCCAGCATAATAATACCTGGTTTAGAAACAGAATTAAACTGAAAAATCAAAATAAAGAAAATCAATGCTATTCCTCCTAAAAAAGCACCATTTAAGAAATCTTGTTGTTTTTTCATTTCCTCAATTTGTCCAGTATAATCTATTTTAATGTTTTTAGGTAAATTTTTAAAATTGGTCATTTCGTTTTTAATTTTATTCACAATTACTCCTGGATCAATATATCCAGGAGCTAATGCTGAATAAAGAGTAACTACACGTTTTACTTTACTGTGTTTTATAGCGCTAAAACCAGAGTTATTTTGGTACTTGGCAATGGCAGAAACTGGAATTTCTTTTATTTTACCAGTTGCCATGTCTCTAAAAATAATATTTTGATTAAAAAGAGCGCTTTTATTATACCTGTTTTCTTCATTAAAGCGTACATAAATATCATAATCCTCCCCATTTGCTTTATAAACACCTGCTTTGTTTCCAAAAATAGAAGCTCTTAGTAATTGCCCTACTTGCCCTGTTGCAACACCTAATTCACCCGCTTTTTTACGATCTACTAAAACTTGCATTCCTGGTTTGTCTCTATTTACATCAATCTTTAATTCATCTATACCTGAAATACTTTTTGTGTTTATAAAATCTCGCATTCTTTGTGCAGTTGTAATTAGTTCAGCATAATCATCTCCTTGAATTTCTATGTTAATAGGAGGCCCTACAGGTGGTCCTGCTGCATCTTTTTCTACAGAAATTAAAACACCTGGGTAAATACCTACTAAACCAGCTTGTACTCTTTTTCTAAGTAATTCGCTATCTAAACCTCTTCTATATTTATATTCTCTCATAGAAGCCGTTATTTTTCCTTTATGAGGCATTTCAGCAGCAGAACCACTATCGGTTTGTGGGTTTCCTGCTCCTTCACCTACTTGAGAAATAATACTTTCTATCATAAAATTATAATCACCGTCCATATAATCATCATCATATAAAATAGAAGACACTTTTTTCTCTATAAGTTTTGTAATGGCATTTGTTTTTTCAATATCAGTACCTTCAGGATATTCAATATATACAGTAATTTGATTGGGCTTGTTATCAGGGAAAAATTCAAACTTTGTTCTTTGTGTTTTCATAGACCAATCAAAAGTCATAAAAGTAGCTATTAATAAAGCAAAAGTACTAACTACTAATACATACGGAGTCCAACCAGATAAAGACCTTTTTAATTGTCTTTCGTACCAAGCTTCTAAACGAGGTAATATTTTATTCTGAAATGCATTTGCCCAATTTCTTAAAAACAGACGATATGCCCAAAGCATTATAGCTGTAAATATCATTAAAGTACCTAAAGAACTATATTCTGAACCAGATAAAAGTACTAAAAGCCCAATAACAAACATGAT
>CALHCK010000148.1 GCA_937936695.1 uncultured Polaribacter sp. | reverse complement strand
TAAAGAAAACGGGGTTGATTTAGTGGTTGATGAACGTGTTTCGGATATTGATAGAAAAAATAAAACGATAACTACAGCTAAAGATCGTGAGTTTGCATACGATTATTTGGTTTTAGCAACAGGATCTTCTCCTTTTGTACCACCAATTAAAGGGGTAGAGAAAAAAGGTGTTTTTGTTTACAGAACTATCGAGGATTTAGAAGATATGTTGGCTTATGCAGCCAAAATTAAAGCAGAGAAACCAGATGCTAAAGCAGCTGTTTTAGGCGGTGGTCTTTTAGGTTTAGAGGCAGGTAAAGCAGTTATGGATATGGGGTTAGAGCCACATATTGTAGAGTTTGCGCCTAAGTTAATGCCAAGACAATTAGATTCTAGAAGTAGCCAAGTGTTACAATTAAAGTTAGAGTCTATTGGTTTAAATATTCATTTAAGTAAAGCTACAAACCAAATTTTAGGAGACGATGCTATTACAGGAATGGAGTTTGGAGAAGATGATGTTTTAGATGTAGAAATGCTTGTTATTTCTGCAGGTATTAGACCAAGAGATGAGCTAGGAAAAACATCTGGCTTAGATATGGGAGTTAGAGGTGGAATTGTTGTTAACAACAAAATGCAAACATCAGACGAGTCTATATACGCAATTGGAGAGGTAGCTTTATATAACCAAATGATTTATGGTTTGGTTGCTCCAGGATATGATATGGCTGGTGTAGCAGTTAATCAAATTTTAGGAGAGGTAGAAGATGTAATGCCAGCAGAAATAGATATGTCTACTAAACTAAAATTAATTGGTGTAGATGTAGCTAGTTTTGGAGAGCCTTTTATGCCTGCTTCTAAAGGACATTCTATTATTTTTGAAAATAAAACACAGCATTTATACAAAAGAATAAACGTAAGTTTAGATGGTAAAGAGTTGTTAGGTGGTATTTTAGTTGGAGATGCTTCTGATTACAGTATGTTACATCAAATTTATTTAAATGGTATGGCAATACCAGAAGATGCTTCGCAATTAATTTTGCCAGCAAGTGATGGAGGTGCTGCTTTTGGAGATGTAATGGATTTACCAGACGAGGCTCAGGTTTGTTCTTGTGAGAGTGTTACAAAAGGGCAAATATGTGGTGTTATAGAAAGTGGTGAAGCTACTGATTTAGCAGGTGTTGTAAGTTGTACTAAAGCAGGTACAGGTTGTGGTGGTTGTAAACCAATGGTTAAAGACTTAACAGATGCAACATTAAAATCTTTAGGTATAGAAGTTAAAGATTCTGTTTGTGAACATTTTGATTTAAACAGACAAGATTTATATAAAATTATTGAAGTAAAAGGATATACTACATTTAATGAAGTGTTAGATAATCATGGAAATGGTGGACATGGGTGTGAATTATGTAAACCTTTAGTAGCTTCTTTGATGGCAACTATTAATGCAGATACAGCAAATAAAGAATATGCAATTCAGGATTCTAATGATAGATTCTTAGCAAACATACAACGTAACGGAACGTATTCTGTTGTGCCTCGTATTCCTGGAGGAGAAATTACCCCAGATAAGTTAATTGCACTTGGTGAAATTGCTAAAAAATACGATTTATATACAAAGGTAACAGGTGGTGTTCGTATTGATTTGTTTGGAGCTACTTTAAATCAATTGCCTTTAATTTGGAAAGAATTAATTGCGCATGGTTTTGAGAGTGGGCATGCTTACGGTAAGTCTTTACGTACGGTAAAAACTTGTGTAGGTTCTACTTGGTGTAGATACGGAATGGACGAAAGTGTGAGTTTTGGTATCGAACTAGAAAATAGATATAGAGGTATTCGTGCTCCGCATAAAATTAAAGGAGGGGTATCTGGTTGTATTAGAGAATGTGCAGAAGCTAGAGGAAAAGATTTTGGTTTAATTGCCGTAGATGGTGGATGGAATCTTTATGTTGGAGGAAATGGTGGAGCAACACCGCGTCATGCAGAGTTACTAGCAGAGCAAATAGATAATGAAACCGTAATTAAATATTTAGACAGATATTTAATGTTTTATATGCGTACAGCAAAACCGTTACAACGTACTGCTGCGTGGCAAGAAAGATTAGAAGGAGGTTTAGAATACTTAAAAGAAGTAATTATTAATGATAAATTAGGAATTGCTGAAGACCTTGAAAAAGAAATGGAAACATTGGTTAATAAGTTTGAGTGCGAATGGACGCAAGCAGTAAATGACCCTGAAGTTATGAAACGTTTCAATCACTTTGTAAACAGTGAAGAAGAAGATGATAACTTAGTTTTTGTTCCTTTAAGAGATCAAAAAATGCCAGAACACTGGAATTAATAATAGCCTAAAAATTAAAAAAGATGGAAGAAATTCTACAAAAATACAAAGCCACAAAATTAGAAGATGTTAAGGTTTGGTTTAAAGCAGCATCTGTTAAAGATTTTCCTAAAGATGGAGGGGCTTGTGTAAAATATAAAGACAAACAAATAGCTGTTTTTAATTTCGAAAGAATTGGTAAATGGTATGCATGTCAAAATTTATGTCCTCATAAAATGGAAATGGTACTTAGTAGAGGTATGATTGGAGATGATAAAGGGATTCCAAAAGTAGCTTGTCCGTTACATAAAAAAACATTTTCGTTAGAAGATGGAGAAAACTTAAATGGAGACATGGAGGCTATTGCAACTTATCCTGTTAAAATTGAAGAAGAAAATGTGTATATTGGCTTTTTAGAATAAAGCCAAAAAATGAAACCAACGAGATTTGAAACCGCAATTGCGTTAATTGATAAAAAAAACGAAGAAGATCCAAATACATATTCTGTATCTGATATAGAGTACTCTAAAGAGCTATTGTATTCGCAAAGAATGACAAGAACACTCTTAAAATTTGAACCCAATGCTTCTAAAGCAGTTCAAATAGCAGCAAGAGCTCATCACATTTGTAGATGGAAAATTGCCAGAAAAGAGTATCCGATGGATAGAGTTGGGTATTTAAAATGGAGGGAAACGTTAAAAAAAATGCATGCAGATATCACTGGTGATATTTTAGTAAAAGTAGGTTTTGATGATCAGTTTGTAAAAAGGGTTCAAAAAATTATTTTAAAGAAACTCATCAAAAAAAATGAAGAATCTCAAATTTTAGAGGATACAATTTGTTTGGTGTTTTTAGATTACTATTTTGAAGAGTTTGCTGCAAAGCATACAGATGAAAAAGTAATTGATATTTTGCAAAAAACATGGGTTAAAATGTCTGATAAAGGACATGAAGCGGCTTTAAAAATTTCGTATTCAGAGAAAAGTTTAGCTCTTGTAAAACAAGCAATCTCTTAAAATGTAATTTACAATGACAAAAAATGGCAATTCATTAGACCAAAGAACGTTTGATAAATTAAGCCGTTTATATATAATTGCTTTAAGTACTATTGCTATTTCTGCTATTGTTAGTCAAATTTTAGTTAGAAATCATTTAAAAACGCAACAAAGCGATTCTACAGTAATAAATATAGCAGGTAGACAAAGAATGCTTAGTCAAAAACTGACTAAAGAAATTGTTTCTCTATCTGCTTTATCTAGTGTAAATGCTAGAAAAGAATTAAAGAGTAATATAGAAAAAACACTTTCTTTATGGGAGTTATCTCATTACTCACTTCAAAAAGGAAACGACAGTTTAGGTTTGCCTAAAGAAAATAGTAAAAAGGTAAATCAGAAATTTAAATTGATTAATCCTGTTTTCGATACTATTAAAAATGCTTCACAAATTATTGTCAATAAGTTAGCTAAAAATATAACTGTTTCTGAGGCTGACTTAGATTCGTGCATAAAAAAAGTAACCAGAAATGAAGGTTCTTTTTTGTTGAAAATGGATCAAATTGTAAATCAATATGATATGGAGGCAAATGAAAA
>CALHCK010000147.1 GCA_937936695.1 uncultured Polaribacter sp. | reverse complement strand
AATCGTTAAATTTTTAATAAACGAAATTTTAATAATGTATTTTAAAAAAATTGCTTTGTGTTTATGTTTACTATTATCAATATCTTGTACAGAAGATTTAGATTTTAAGCAAACTGAAGACTTTTCATCTCAACCGTCTTTTTCTTTATCTCTAGTTAATTTTAATATACCTCCAACGGTTTTTGTAAATATACCAGGAGCACCTCCTGTAACAGAAATTAATGAGCGTTCTAATTTGGGGCTTTTTCAAGACGAATTTATTCAGAAAAATTTAGTTAAAATCGATTTTAATTTTGAAGTAGAAAATAGTTTTGATAAAGATTTTACAGTAGAAATTAGTTTAGTAGATGGTAATGATGTTTTGGTTCAAAGATTAAATGATATTATAATTCCTAGAAATAATAATGAAGTAGTTTTAACAGAAACCCTATTGGTAGCTGGTAATCCTGCTATTAGAAATATAGAAACAGCTATTGTTTCAATAAAGTTAAGCAACACAAATACCACAATATTAAGTACTGATGTTGGAGCATTAAATTTTAAATCTGCCGTAACAATTCACTTAGACACATCTAGATAAAATGAGAAATATATATACCTTAATATTTATTCTTTATTTTGGATGTTCTTATGCTCAAAATAAGCAATTATTATATGATTTCGCTAAATTACCGCAAACAATAATTTTAAATCCAGGAGCTAACTTATCTTCTAAATTTCATGTAGGTCTTCCCTTAGCATCCGGAATTTCAGTAGGTTTTGGTTCATCAGGATTTTCTGTAAAAGATTTGTTTGAAGATAATGATATCTCCTTTAACGATAAAGTATCTAATGTATTAGATAAAATAGATAAGAGAGATCATGTAATTTTAAACTCGCAAATAGAAGTTTTAAATGCAGGATTTAGATACAAGAAAAAATTATATATCAGTTTTGGTTTTTATCAAGAGTTAGACGGTATTCTTTACAATCCTGGAGACGCTCTTTTATTGGCAACAGAAGGTAACTCTAACTTTATAAATAAAAGCTTTAATTTATCTCATATAAATTATAAGTTAGATTTAGTTGGAGTATTGCATTTTGGAGTTAGCAAAAAAATAAATAAAAAATTAACTGTAGGAGGTAGGTTTAAAATTTATTCATCTGCATTAAATCTTCAATCTAAAAATAACACAGGAACATTTACTACAACAGAAGGAGATAATAGTATTTTTATACATCAGCTAAACAATATAGATGTAAACCTTAGAACAGCAGGTGTTATAGAAAATAATGAATATATAAGAGATCCACTTACATATTTAAAAAATACTTTTTTTGGAGGTAATATAGGTGTTGGGTTAGATGTAGGTTTTACAAAAAATATATCAAGACAATTAGAAATAAGTGGTAGCCTTTTAGATGTAGGCTTTGTTAAGTATAAAGAAAATGTAAAGAATTCTTTTGCTCAAGGTAGTTTTAGTTTTGAAGGATTAAATTTTAATTTCTTAGAACAAAACATAGATCACTTAGAGTTATTAGATAATGATTTTAGAGAAAACGTTCAGTTTGGGGATAATGATAATTCATATATAGCACTAAGACCAATAAAATTTAATGGTTCTTTAAAGTATAGTTATAAAGAAATTAGGGGACCTTCTTGTTATTATAACGAAGATGATCCTAAAAATTTTTACAAGCATGCATTTGGAGCTCAGTTATACTCGGTTTTTAGACCTTTAGGACCGCAATTAGCACTAACAGGTTTTTATGAAACTGCGTTTACTAGTAAAATACGTTCTAAAGTTACGTATACTTTAGATAATTATTCCTTTTTTAATCTCGGAGCGGGTATTTCTATTACATCAGGAAAAATAAATTTTTATACTTTGGTAGATAATATCAATCAATTTATAGATATTGCAGATACAAATAGCTTATCGGCTCAATTAGGAATTAATTTCATTTTTTAATATGTTACGTAAATTTATAGTTCTTCTTTTATTAGTGTTAAGTGTACAATTGCATGCTCAGTTAGAAAAATTAAACGACTATAAATACATTATAGTTAATAGTAAATTTGATTACCTAAAAAAAGCAGATCAATACCAAACAAGTTCACTAACTAAATTTTTATTAAAGAAAAATAATTTTAATGTTTTTTTAAGTGATGATATTTTACCAAAAGATTTAGCTACTAATAGATGTTTGGCAGCAATTGTTAGCGTTACTGATGATTCAGGATTATTTAAAACAAAAAGTTATATAGAATTTAAAGATTGCTACGGTAATTTAATTTACAAATCTAGCGAGGGTATTTCTAGACAAAAAGATTTTAAAAGATCGTATTCAGAGGCTATTAGAAATGCTTATAAATCTATAGCAACATTTAAATATAACCCTAGCAATACTTATAATACTGTAACTGAAACTAAAAAGATTGAAATCAGTAAAAAACCTACGGAAAAAGAAGACGTAAAAAGAGTACCTGTGTTACAAGATAAACCTGTAGTAAAAAATAAAACATCATTTAAAAAACAGACTGTTTTAATAAACGTTTTATATGCACAACCTACATCAAACGGATATCAATTAGTAAATACAAAACCTGAAATAGTTTTTAATGTGCTAAAAACAAACATTGAAAATGTTTTTATTATTAAAGATAAAAACGGAGTATTTTATAAAAAAGACTTTTTTTGGATAGCAGAGTATTATCAAGCAAATAAAAAGGTTTCAGAAAAGTATCAAGTTAAATTTTAATAATTATATTTTTTCTTCCAACGTTTTTTAAGTATTTCTTTAAACTGATTTTCTCTAGCATTATTACCTGGTTCGTATAATTTTGTGTTTGTAATTTCATCGGGTAAAAATTCTTGTTCTACAAAATTGTTTTCATAGTTATGGGCATATTTATAATCTTTCCCATAATCTAAGTCTTTCATCAATTTTGTAGGTGCATTTCTTAAATGTAGCGGTATTGATAAATCTCCTGTTTGTTGAACCAAGTGTAAAGCATTGTTTATGGCAAGGTAAGAAGCATTGCTTTTTGCAGAATTAGCCAAATAAATTGCGCACTGACTTAAAATAATTCTTGATTCAGGATTACCAATTACAGTTACCGCCTGAAAAGTATTATTTGCTAAAATTAAAGCAGTAGGGTTTGCGTTTCCAATATCTTCAGATGCTAAAATAAGTAATCTTCTGGCAATAAATTTTACATCTTCTCCGCCATCTAACATTCTCGCTAACCAATAAACAGCCCCGTTAGGATCACTACCACGAATAGATTTTATAAAAGCAGATATAATATCATAATGTTGTTCTCCTGTTTTATCGTATCTAGAACCACTTTTTTGTACTTTTTCTAATACCAATTTGTTGGTAATTTCTATTTCATCTTCAGCAGAAACAAGTAGCTCAAATATATTTAATAACTTTCTAGCATCACCTCCAGATACTTGCAATAAGGCTTCAGTTTCTTTAATTGTAATTTTTTTTGATGCTAAAAAAGAGTCTTTAGTAATAGCTCTATTTATTAATGCTATTAAATCTTCTTTATCAAAGGCGTTTAAAATGTATACTTGGCAACGAGATAGTAGTGCTGGTATTACTTCAAAACTAGGGTTTTCTGTAGTGGCACCAATTAATGTTACCCAACCTTTTTCTACGGCACCTAATAAAGAGTCTTGTTGAGATTTGCTAAAGCGATGAATTTCATCAATAAACAAAATAGGGTTTTTTGTAGTAAATAAACCGCTACTTTTTTTAGCTTTTTCTATAACCTCTCTAACATCTTTAACTCCAGAACTTATTGCGCTAAGTGTATAAAAAGGTCTTTCAGATTCTTTAGCTATAATATTGGCAAGGGTTGTTTTTCCAATACCAGGAGGCCCCCAAAGAATTAAAGAAGGTATGATTCCTTTTTTTATTAAATTGGTTAAAACACCATTTTTACCTACTAAGTGTTGCTGACTAATATAGTCTTCTAATACTTTAGGTCTAACTCTTTCTGCCAAAGGTTCATTCATTCAGTAAAAATAACAAAGATTTCTGACAGAATTTGTAGTTTTTATAATTGGATACTTTTTTGATATATTAATTTTATGGAAGAACAAAAAAAAACAGAAGACGCTCTTTCTTTTCTTAAAATCCCTTTTATTTATGTGTTAGGTATTTGGGTGATATATTGGGTGGAGATAAAATTTGGATTTAATTTTAATAAACTAGGAGTTCAACCAAGAACATTCTTAGGGCTAAGAGGTATAGTGTTTACACATTTTATACATAGCGGACCTAGCCATCTTTTTAATAATTCTATACCTTTATTTGTGCTCTTAGGTAGTTTATATTATTTTTATAAAGAAGCTGCTCATAAAGTGTTGTTTTTAGGCGCGCTTTTAACAGGATTTCTTACTTGGTGTATTGCCAGAGACTCATATCATATTGGTGCAAGTGGAGTAGTGTATTTACTTTTTAGTTTTGTTTTTTTTAGCGGAATAATAAGAAAGCATTACAGGTTAGTTGCATTGTCTTTAATAATTATATTTTTATACGGAAGTATGATTTGGTATGTGTTACCTGTAAAAGATGGAATGTCTTGGGAAGGGCATTTATCTGGTTTATTAGTCGGAATTATTTTTTCTTATGTATACAGAAATCTAGGAATGGTTCAAGAAAAATATGAGTTTAAAGAAACAGAATTCGATTTATTGTTTGATGAAGATGGTAATTTTAATCCACCAGCTTTAGAAGAAGAAATAGTAGAAGAAACTGATATCGAAATATTAGAAGAAACGAATGATCAATTACTCAATTCTATAGATAAAAAAAACTCGCTTTAAGCGAGTTTTTTTTTATCTATAAAACTTTAAATTTTATAGTTCTTTCTTAAAAAGTTTAGATGTATCTGTAAATTTAGAAAGAGTGATTTTTGGAGAGCCATAAACTTCAGTCTTCCCTTTTTCAGAAGCGTTTAAGTTAATACTATCTATAGCCATAATAACAAAGTTACTACTACCTTTTACAGTTGTTTCAACACTTTTAACATTTAAATCTTTACCTTCAAAATCAGATGAATCTGAAGTTGTAGCCTCTAAAAAATTAACAGTACCAGAAATATTAACAGTAGATCTATCAGACATAATAACTTTTAAGCTATCATTATTAATTGCTAAATCAGTATTACTAGATTCATTAAAAAATAAATGAGCTTTTTTACTATCTACAGTTAATTTAGATTTAGATCTTAATGGAATTCTAGATTTATTTCCATTTTTTAACGTAAAATCATCAGATTGTATTGTTAATTCAGCCTTCGCATAATCATCAATATTAAGAGTAAAATTAGGTGTTTTTAAAGTAGTAACACTAGCTACTTCGGCATCATCTTTAACCGTAAGTACTTCTAAAGGTTGGTTATAATGTATTGTAATTAGTAATTTTTTACTAGCTCTTATTTTCTTAGAAGTAGAAATAGTTAATGTCTCATTCATTTCACTAACTATAATTGCATCATGAATATTTTCATCTGTTTCAATTTCAACAGCAGGAGAGTCTGATTTTTGTAAATTAACTTTAAAATCATTTTGTATAACTACTTTACTAAAAGCCTTTAAGTCTGTTTTAACAGTAGTAATGTTTTTGTTTCCTTTAATTTTTTCTTGACTAATTAATGTACTAAAAGAAATACATAACAGTACTAATAACGTAATTTTTTTGTTCATTTTTTTTTGATTTTTGTTGTTATATAAAAGACAAAAACCATTCCAAAAAGTAAAGATTGAAATGGTTTTATATTTTAAATTTATAAGAAAACTTAAGCTAACATAGTAACAGGGTTTTCTATAAAAGTTTTTAATGTTTGTAAAAATGCAGCACCTACAGCACCATCAACAGTTCTATGATCACAAGTTAAAGTAAGTTTCATTGTATTACCTACAACTATCTGACCATTTTTAACAACTGGTTTTTCTACAATAGCCCCAACAGATAAAATTGCAGAGTTAGGTTGGTTAATAATAGAATTAAAATTCTCTATACCAAACATACCTAAATTAGAAACAGTAAAAGTACTTCCTTGCATATCTGCAGGAGTAATTTTTTTCTTTCTAGCTTTACCAGCTAAATCTCTAACACCAGCACCAATTGCAGTTAAGCTTAATTCGTCTGTATGTTTAATAACAGGTACTAATAAACCATCATCTACAGCAACAGCAACACCAACGTGTATATGGCTATGGTAAACTGTATGAGTATCTGTCCAAGATGTATTTACTTGTGGATGTTTTCTTAACGCCATTGCACATGCTTTAACTACCATATCGTTAAAAGATACTTTAGTGTCTGGAATTGCGTTAATAATTTTTCTAGAAGCCATAGCATTATCCATACTAACTTCTATATTTAAACTAAAGTCTGGCGCAGTAAATTTAGAATTACCTAAAGATTTAGCAATAGCTTTACGCATCTGAGAGTTTTTAACTTCTTCAGATTTTTCTTGACCAGCAGCAACAAAAGTTGCAGCAGCACTAGTTTCTACTTTAGCAGCAGGCGTATAATTTTCTATATCTTTTTTAATGATTCTTCCATTTTCACCAGAACCAGTAACATCCGCTAAATTAATTCCTTTATCAGAAGCTATTTTTTTAGCTAAAGGAGATGCAAAAACACGACCATTAGAAGTGTTGTTAGTTACAGGTTTAGAAGTTTCTGTTGTTTTAGCAGCAGGTTTTTCTTCTTTTTTCTCTGTAGAAGTTGCAGCAGGTTTTTCAGCAGCAACAGGTGCAGCACCACCATTAGCAACAATTGCAGAAACATCTGTACCGGCAGGACCAATAATAGTTAATAAACTATCTACAGGAGCCGTTTCACCTTCTTGCACACCTATGTATAATAAAGTTCCTTCATAGAAACATTCAAATTCCATAGTTGCTTTGTCTGTTTCAATTTCAGCAAGCATATCACCTTCAGCAACAGTATCTCCAACTTTCTTTAACCATGTTGCCACAGTTCCATCAGTCATTGTATCACTTAAACGAGGCATTGTAATTACCTGTACACCTTCTGGTATAGCAACACTTTCTGTAGCTTTAGCTTCAGAAGAAGTATCTTCTTTTGTTTCTGTAGCAGCAGCTTCTTCTTTGGCAGGAGCAGCGCTACCACCATTTAAAATAGCAGAAATGTCTTCACCTTCTTCACCAATTACTGCTAATAAAACATCTACAGGAGACGTTTCACCTTCTTGTATACCTATGTGTAAAAGAGTTCCTTCATAAAAAGACTCAAATTCCATAGTAGCTTTATCTGTTTCAATTTCAGCTAAAATATCGCCTTCTTCAATTTTATCTCCAACGCTTTTTAACCATTTTGCCACAACACCTTCTTCCATGGTGTCGCTTAATCTTGGCATATTTATTACTGTAGCCATATCTTAACTTATAAAAGGATAATCTTCTTGTTCGTAAACCATGTCGTATAATTGTTGAGTTTCAGGATACGGAGACTCTTCTGCAAATTGCTCACATTCTTTAACCTTAGCCTTCACCTCTTTATCTATAGCAGCAATTTCTTCTGCAGTAGCATATTCTTTTTCTAAAATAATATCCTTAACTTGTGTAATAGGATCTATTTTTTTGTATTCTTCTACTTCGTCTTTAGTTCTGTAGTGTTGTGCATCAGACATTGAGTGACCTCTATATCTATATGTTTTCATTTCTAAGAAAGTTGGTCCATCACCACGTCTAGCTCTTTGTATAGCTTCGTCAATAGCTTCTGCAACTTTAATAGGGTTCATAGCGTCTACAGGTCCACAAGGCATTTCATAGCCTAAACCTAATTTCCAAATATCTGTATGGTTTGCGGATCGCTCTACAGATGTTCCCATTGCATATTGATTATTTTCAACACAAAATACTACTGGCAAATTCCAAAGCATCGCTAAGTTAAAGGATTCATGCAACGAACCTTGCCTTGCTGCTCCATCTCCAAAAAAGGTAAGTGTAACGTTATCTCTTTTAAAATACTTATCCGCAAAAGCCAAACCTGCTCCTAAAGGAATTTGACCTCCTACAATTCCGTGACCTCCGTAAAAACGGTGTTCTTTCGAAAAAATATGCATCGATCCACCCATACCTTTTGAGGTACCTGTTTCT
>CALHCK010000146.1 GCA_937936695.1 uncultured Polaribacter sp. | reverse complement strand
TTGAAATTCACTTTAATCTTTATTTATTAAAAAACCTTCTTGTTTAAGCTCTTCTAATTCTGTTTGGTTAAAATATTTTATAAGTTCGTCCATAGGATATTTATTGGTTTTTCTACTGTATACCCATCCGTAAAGTTTACCCATTACTTTTTTAGTGGTCAGCCATTTTCCATCAGGATTTATTTCTTTATTGTATCTAAAGTTTTTCCAATTAATAATCCTATCATCTGTTGTTTCAGGTTTTGTCCATTTTCTAACATCTCTAAACTGATTTTTCCAAACCTTGTTTAATCTTTCTTTTGTTTCTTCTTTTAAAATATCTTTCTTTGGTAAAATATATATGTTAAAAGCGGTAATATATTTTTGCTTCTTAGGATCTTTATCGTTTTCTAGTTTTAAAATAAAACGCTCTAAATAATCCTCCGGATCTCTACTATGATCTTTATAGCTAAAACCTAAACTCTCTATCTGGAATAGTAATTCTTTTTTATTTCTTTTTTTTGCATCTATTAAAAAAGAACCTAAATTTTTTTCTTTGTATTTAAAACCATGATTCAATTTTATATGAACCCTCTTTCTTTTAAGGGCAGTTTTAAGTAGCATAAGCCATTCTTTTTCTCTTTCTTTTCGTATGCTTTTCTTTTTTACTTTCTTTTTTTTTCTCATTTGGTAACGTATAAAATATAATAAAGAGTAAATATATTGTTTTTTTTATATAAAGTTGAGTTTTTTTTGTTTTGATTATATTATTATAATAATTTTTGTTAGTAAAAATTGATGTAATAAAACGAAAACTATTAAAATAGACATCGTATTTAAAAATAATTTAAACCATTGTTTTTTAATGATTTAAGAATGTTATTGTTAGTTGGGTATCATAACATAAAAAGTAGATACATTTATAAAGTACAAGATTTTTCTTATTTTTGATAGTTGATTATTAATAAATCGTAAAAGTTACAAAAAATGGCAAAAACATTATTTGACAAAGTATGGGATTCACACGTTGTTCGTCAGGTTAAAGACGGACCAGATGTGTTTTTTATAGATCGTCATTTTATCCATGAAGTTACAAGTCCTGTAGCTTTTTTAGGATTAGAAAGCAGAGGAAACAGTGTTGTATATCCAGAACGTACGTTTGCTACAGCAGATCATAATACACCAACAATAAACCAACATTTACCGGTAGAAGATCCGTTATCTGCTAACCAATTAAAAGCGTTAGAAGAAAATGCTGCAAAGCATGGTATTTCTCACTGGGGATTAGGAGATTTAAATAACGGTATTGTACACGTTGTGGGTCCAGAAAATGGAATTACTTTACCTGGTGCTACTATTGTTTGTGGAGATTCTCATACATCTACTCACGGAGCCTTTGGTGCTATTGCTTTTGGTATTGGTACTTCTGAAGTAGAAATGGTATTATCTACACAATGCATTATGCAACCAAAACCTAAAAAAATGCGTATTAACGTAAATGGTAAATTAGGTCTTGGTGTAACACCAAAAGATGTAGCTTTATACATTATTGCTAAACAAACAACATCAGGTGCAACAGGATTTTTTGTTGAGTATGCAGGTGATGTTTTTGAAGATATGACTATGGAAGGTCGTATGACTGTTTGTAACCTTTCTATAGAAATGGGTGCACGTGGTGGTATGATTGCTCCAGATGCTAAAACATTTGAATATATTAAAGGTCGTTCTCAAACTCCTAAAGGAGCAGATTGGGATAAGGCTATGGAATACTGGAAAACTTTAAGTACTGATGAAGGAGCAGAGTTTGATGTAGAGTTTAATTACAATGCAGCAGATATTGAGCCAATGATTACTTACGGTACAAATCCGGGTATGGGTATTGGTGTAACACAAGATATTCCTAATGCAGAAAATGTAGAAGGTGGTGTAGAAACTTACAAGAAATCTCTAGGTTATATGAATTTCAATGAAGGAGATTCTATGATTGGTAAAGAAATAGATTTTGTATTTTTAGGTTCTTGTACTAATGGACGTATTGAAGATTTTAGAGCTTTTTGTTCTATTGTTAAAGGTCGTAAAAAAGCAGACAATGTTACTGCTTGGTTAGTACCAGGTTCTCATAAAGTAGTAGATCAAATTAAAGCAGAAGGATTAGATAAAATTATAGATGAAGCAGGTTTTGTGTTAAGAGAACCAGGATGTTCTGCTTGTTTAGCTATGAATGATGATAAAATTCCTGCAGGAAAATTATCAGTATCTACATCTAACAGAAACTTTGAAGGAAGACAGGGTCCAGGTTCTAGAACTTTATTAGCAAGCCCATTAGTAGCAGCTGCTTCAGCTGTTAACGGTGTAGTTACAGATCCAAGAACTTTATTAACAGCATAAAAAAAACAAAATGGCTTACGATAAATTTGACGTACTAACAAGTACAGCATATCCATTACCTACAGAAAATGTAGATACAGATCAAATCATTCCTGCTCGTTTTTTAAAAGCAACAGAGCGTAAAGATTTTGACATTAACTTTTTCCGTGATTGGAGATATAATTCTGACGGAACACCAAAAGCAGATTTTCCTTTAAATAAAGAAATTTATGCAGGATCTAAAATTTTAGTTGGAGGTAGAAACTTTGGTTCTGGTTCTTCTAGAGAGCATGCAGCATGGTCTGTATACGATTTTGGATTAAGATGTGTAATATCATCAGCTTTTGCAGATATCTTTAAAAATAACTGTTTAAATGTAGGTGTTTTACCAGTACAGGTTTCTGCAGAATTTGCAGATACTTTGTTTGCTGCTATTATGGCAGACCCAAAAGCTGAAATTAAAGTAGATTTACCTAATCAAACAGTAACTTTAGTTGCTACAGGAGAGTCTGAATCTTTTGATATTAATTCTTATAAAAAAGATAATATGTTAAATGGTTTTGATGATATTGATTATTTAAAAAACATCGAAAACGAAATTTCTGCTTTTGCTGAAACAAGACCATTTTAAAAATACTTTTTAAAGTTGCATATGGCAAGTAGAAAGATAGAAATAATGGATACGACACTACGTGATGGAGAACAAACATCAGGAGTGTCGTTTTCAGTTTCTGAAAAATTAACTATTGCAAAATTATTATTACTAGAGCTAAATGTAGATCGTTTAGAAATAGCTTCTGCAAGAGTTTCTGATGGAGAATTAAAAGCTGTTAAACAGATTACAGCTTGGGCTACAGAAAATAATTTTTTAGAAAACATAGAGGTGTTAACTTTTGTTGATGGAGGGAAATCTATAGATTGGATGCTTACAGCTGGTGCTAAAGTTCAAAATTTATTAACTAAAGGTTCTTTAAATCACTTAACACATCAACTTAAAAAAACTCCAGCACAACATTTTAAAGATATTAAAGCCAATATAGAATTGGCTGCAAAGCATAACATTAAAACCAATGTATATTTAGAAGATTGGTCTAATGGTATGCGAAATTCTAAAGAATACGTTTTTGAGTATTTAGATTTTTTATCAACTCAAAAAATAGAACGTATTTTATTACCAGACACTTTAGGTATTTTAACACATGATGAAACTTTTGCATTTATTACAGAAGTTCGTCAAAAATATCCTAAAATGCATATAGATTTCCATGGTCATAATGATTATGATTTGGGAGTTGCTAATGTTATGGAAGCGGTAAAAGCAGGAGCAAACGGGCTACATTTAACTATTAACGGAATGGGAGAGCGTGCAGGAAATGCACCAATGGCAAGTGTTATTGCTGTAATAAACGACTTTTTAAAAGACGTTACCGTTGCTGTAAATGAAACTGCTTTAAACAAAGTTAGTAAACTTGTAGAAACATTTTCTGGTTTTAGAATTCCTGTAAATAAACCAGTTGTAGGTGCTAATGTATTTACACAAACAGCGGGTATACATGCAGATGGAGATAATAAAAACAATCTTTATTTTAATGATTTAATGCCAGAACGTTTTGGTAGAAAACGTAAATATGCGCTTGGTAAAACATCAGGAAAAGCAAACATCCAAAAAAATTTACAAGATTTAGGATTAAGTTTAAATGATGAAGATTTAAAGAAAGTTACACAACGAATCATAGAATTAGGAGATAAAAAAGAGGTAGTATCTCAAGAAGATTTACCGTATATTATTTCTGATGTTTTAGACAGTGACACTATAGAAAAACGTGTTATTGTAGAAAATTATGTTTTAGGACATGCTAAAGGAATGAAACCATCTACTACTTTAAAATTAAGAGTAGAAGGTGTTATGTATGAAGCACATTCGCAAGGAGATGGTCAGTTTGATGCGTTTATGAATGCATTAAGAAAATTATACAAAACACATAGTAAAAAAGAGTTACCAGATTTAATAGATTATGGAGTAAGAATTCCTCCAGGTAGTCATTCTGATGCTTTGTGTGAAACCATTATTACTTGGAAAAGAGAAGACAATGAATTTATTACGCGTGGTTTAGATTCAGATCAAACAGTATCTGCAATAAAAGCTACCGAAAAAATGCTAAATATAATATAAATAAATTATCGGTTATTAAATGATAGTTAATCATTAGAGGTAACCAAAAGCTTAAAAATATGAAACTAAATATCGCATTATTAGCAGGAGACGGAATTGGTCCAGAAGTAATAGATCAGGCCGTAAAAGTATCTGATGCAATTGCAAAAAAATTTAATCACGAAATTACTTGGAAACCAGCATTAACTGGTGCAGCAGCAATAGATGCTGTTGGAGAACCTTATCCAGATGAAACTCACGAAATTTGTGTAGCTTCTGATGCTGTTTTATTTGGTGCTATTGGTCACCCAAGATTTGATAATGATCCTTCAGCAAAGGTTCGTCCAGAGCAAGGTTTATTAAAAATGCGTAAAAAATTAGGTTTATTTGCAAACGTTAGACCTACATTTACTTTTCCTTCTTTATTAGATAAATCTCCTTTAAAAAGAGAAAGAATAGAAGGAACAGATTTAGTTTTTTTACGTGAGTTAACAGGTGGTATTTACTTTGGAGAAAAGGGTAGAAGAGACCAAGGTGAGACTGCTTTTGATAACTGTGTTTATACAAGAGAAGAAGTACAACGTATTGCTAAAAAAGGTTTTGAATTAGCAATGACACGTAGTAAAAAATTATGTTGTGTAGATAAAGCAAATGTTTTAGAAACTTCTAGATTGTGGAGAGAGACTGTACAGGCTATGGAAAAAGATTATCCAGAAGTAGAAGTAGCTTATGAATTTGTAGATGCAGTTGCAATGCGTTTAGTACAATGGCCAAATAGTTATGATGTTTTAATTACTGAAAACTTATTTGGAGATATTTTAACTGATGAAGCGTCTGTAATATCTGGTTCTATGGGATTAATGCCAAGTGCTTCTTTAGGTGCTGAGATTGGTTTGTTTGAGCCAATTCACGGTTCTTACCCACAAGCAACAGGTTTAAATATTGCAAACCCTATGGCTACAGTGCTTTCTGCAGCAATGATGTTTGAAAACTTTGGTTTACAAGAAGAAGGAAAAGCAATTAGAGATGCTGTAAATAGTGCTTTAGATAAAGGTATTGTTACAGAAGATTTAGCTGATGGAGGTAAAGCTTATGGAACAAAAGAGGTAGGAGATTGGTTAGCAAATAACATCTAGTATATCTTATTTACTATAAATATAAAAGCCTGTTAGTTTTCTAACAGGTTTTTTTAGTTTTAAATTTTACTAAACTTAATGATTTCTCCATTTTTGTAGTAATTTTTACTATTACCAGAATAGTTTTTTCTTTTAAGTATTTTTTTTAATTGTGAAAAATAAAATCCATGACCTATAATTAAAGTATTTTTGTTTGCTTTTTCTAATTGATTTATTAAAAGCGTAATTTTATGAAGTGTATCATTTTTAACTTCCGGTTGTGTTTTTATATTTAAATACCATTGTAATCGTCCAATTACCATCCATAAACTTGTTGGTATTTTATATTTTGTGTTTATAAAAGGAGTTATTGGTACTTCATTTATTAAGCTTGTTTTATAAGTAGATTGATTTGTTTTTAAAGACTTATAGGTTAAATGACTTCTAATTAACTCACTAGTATATATTTGAATATTATTTGTGTCAAATTCTATATTTTGATGAATAATACCACTTTGATCATATTTTTTGCATGCTAACTTAAACTCTTCTGATGTATATTTTTTATCCCAATTAAAATCAACCTCAAAATGTCTCATTAAATAAATATTCATTTTATATTAAGTAATTTTTTAAATAAAATAATTCAAAAAAAAAAGATAGCAATTATATGCTATCTTTTAAATCAATTTAACACTATTAAAAATTATTTAACAGGTATTTTAATTTGATATACTTTTTTTGTTTTGTTGTTTAATCTATTTTCACGTAACCATGAGTTATGTAATTTTAGCTCTTTGTAAGTAGTACCAAAACTTTTAGCAAAAGAAGCAATATTTGTAATTACAGAATCTACTTCTACAGTAACTGTTTTAGGTAAAGTGTATAAATCATCTTGATCATAAACAAAACCATATTTTGAAGGATTATTTATAACTTCTTTTAAAGCTAAAATTCTAAATACATATCTTTCAGTTTCATTAGGTAAAAGAACATCATAATAACTATTTACTTGTTGAGTCTCTAACCTTTTAGCCACTCCATAAACACCAGCATTGTAAGACGCTGCAGCAAGCGTCCAAGAACCAAAACGTTTTTTAGCTTTTTTAAGATATTCAGCAGCAACTTTTGTAGCCTTTTCTATGTTATACCTTTCATCAACATTTTTATTTATTTCTAAGCCATATTCTTTACCTGTACTCGATAAAAAATGCCACATTCCGGCAGCACCAGCAGTAGAAGTTTCGTCAATAAAACCACTTTCAGCCAAAGCCAGAAATTTAAAGTCATCTGGTAAACCGTACTTTTTTAGCAAAGGCTCTACTATAGGAAAATATTTATTTGCTCTTTTTAAAAGTAATAACCCATTAGATTGCCAATAAGTGTTTACCAATAATTCTCGATCCATTCGCTCTCTTATATCTTGTCTTTCAATAGGGACTCTTTCTCCTGCTAAATTTAGATTTTGAGGAAGTTTTAAAGCTTTTATTTTATAAGCTTTATGAGTATTTGTAGGTTCTTGAATATCTTTATTAACACTATTAATAAATAAAAAAGTACATATTAATAGAGTTATTGCAGCAAAAATGCGTGTGTTTTTTTTCATGTTTTAAAGCAGTTTTATGCTTATTTTAGTTTAAACAGTCATTAATAATAGCGGTAATTTTTTTAGCTTTTGTTAATATCATAACATGTGTGCCACCTTCTATTGTTGTACAATTATTAATTTTATTGATAGGAAATACTTTGTCTTCAGATCCGTGTATATGAAGTATGTTTTTTGGAGTACCATTGTTTTCCCATTTAATAACATTTGTTACCGCCCAGTTTAAATATAACTCACTTCTTACAGATAAATATTTCTTATAAATATCAGCTCTCTTTTTTAGAGATTTTCCAAGAAAATATTGTGTATAATTTTCGAAGTTAGAAACTATTTTAGATGGAAAAAGTTTATAAGCTTTGGTAAACTTAGCCATTTGAAATCTTTTAGGCAACTCATCTCTTTTTTTTACACTAGAGATAATAATTACTTTTTTTGTATTTACAAACTGACTCATTTCTTGTACCATAATACCTCCAAAAGAAACGCCAACTAAAACAGGGTTATCGTGTTTTAGATCTTCGCACATTCTCATGGCATAGTTTGTAATAGTTTCTTCAGAAGCTAAAGGTGTTTTCCAAGATAAATAGTTAATATCGTATTTATCTTCTGAGAGTTCTAAGTTTTCAAAAATTTCTGGACCAGCAGCTAATCCAGGAACAAAGTAAATGGCAATTTTTTTCATTAATTTTTAAATCAATTTTTTTTCATATAAAATATCTTCAACTGTTTTATAAGCTAAAACAAGTTCTTTTGGCACTTTATTCCAAAGTGTGATTTCTATTTGTTTATTATTATAAGTTATAAAAGTACTTTGAATGTCTTTTAAAGTACTATCTACATACGATTTAGGATGTATATTAAATTCTGTTTTAGCAAACAATGCTTTTATTGTTTTTAAATTTTTAGACTTTACTAAAAAACTTTTACTACCAATAAAAACAACGTTCTTTATTCCTTTAAAATACAAGGTTCCGTTGTTTAATAAAGTGAGTTCATAACTTGGGCAGTTGCCTCGACATTGTGTTTTACTAATTTTAACTAGGGTATTTTTTAAAATCTCTTTTTTTTCATGTATTGCATCTTTAGATGCTAGAGTTACATCAGAAAAAACACCTGTTGTAAGTAATTTTTTTTTCCAAAAACTTTTTTTGTCAGATGGTACCGCTATAGAGGCAACTTTTAGTGAACTATCGTCAATCTCTAAATGATTCCAAGTTAATCCGCTATTTACAATTAAACTTTTAACATCCTTAACTGTATTCGGATTTTTAAGTGTAGCTAATAAATATTGCTGTTGATTAGTATCTTCTGTAGCTATTGTTTTTTCTGTAGTACGAGTTTTTACTTTCTTTAATTCGGTAGTTTTACAACCAACGAATAACAAAAACAAAACAAAAAAAATCTTCATAGCTATTTTTTAATGATTAGTTAAAATTAAACCTTACAACACCATCGTCATCTATTTTAGTAAGAGTTATAGCGTGTAGCGTGTTTACTAACTCAGGGTTCCAAGGTGTTTTTACTTTTACATAATTTTCTGTAAATCCATAAATATAACCCTCTTTGTTTTCACTTTCAAATAAAACGGTTAAAGAATTTCCTAATTGAGATTCGTAAAAATGATGTCTCTTTTTAGCAGATAAACCTCTTAACATTTTACTACGTTTAGCACGAACATTTTTAGGCACAACTTCACCAAAACTAATTGCTTCAGTATTTGGTCTTTCAGAATAAGTAAATACATGTAAGTAAGAAACGTTTAATTCATTTAAATAATTATATGTTTCTAAGAAAAGTTCATCTGTTTCTCCCGGAAAACCAACAATAACATCTACACCAATACAAGCATTAGGCATTACTTGTTTAATTTGTGTAACTCTGTTTGTGTAAGTTTTTCGTAAGTACCTACGTTTCATACTTTTTAAAAGAGTATCGCTACCAGATTGTAAAGGAATATGAAAATGAGGAACAAATGAATTAGATTTAGAAACAAAGTTAATAGTTTCATCTTTTAATAGATTAGGTTCTATAGAAGAAATTCTAAGACGATGAATACCATCTACAGTATCTAGTTCTTTTACTAATTCTAAGAAAGTATGCTCATGTTTTTTATTACCAAATTCGCCTTTACCATAATCACCAATATTAACACCGGTAAGTACAATTTCTTTAATACCTTTAGACGCAATTTCTTTAGCATTATTAATTACATTTTCTAAGGTATCACTTCTAGATATTCCTCTAGCCAACGGTATTGTGCAATAAGTACATTTATAATCGCAACCATCTTGTACTTTTAAAAATGCACGTGTTCTATCTCCAATAGAATAAGAACCTACATAAAAATCTGCTTCAGAAATTTCGCAAGAATGTACTTCTCCAACCGTATTTTTTGTTAGATCATTAATGTAACTTGTTACATTAAATTTTTCAGTAGCACCCAATACTAAATCTACACCATCTACAGCAGCTAATTCCTCTGGTTTTAATTGCGCATAACAACCCACAGCTATTAAAAAAGCATCATTATTTTTTTTTAATGCATTTTTTACAATGGTTTTAAAACGTTTGTCAGCATTATCAGTTACAGAACATGTGTTAATTACATACACGTCTGCTTTTTCTTCAAAGTTAACACGTTCAAAACCTTCGCTCACAAAATTACGAGCAATTGTAGATGTTTCTGAAAAATTTAATTTGCATCCTAAGGTGTAAAAAGCAACCTTCTTTTCTTGGTCCATTTTTTGTGTAATTTGCAACTTCAAATGTACAATATTATTCACAAAATTTTAGATTTAATTTTAAATGATGCGACTATAGTAAGAATACTTTTTATAGATTATTTTATAGGTAGTTAAAAGAATATTAAAAGATGGCTTCTTTTATTTTAGTTTTCAATTTTTTAGAAACATCTGTTGGAAAACCTTTTTCTCCGTGTAAAATATCAACCATTAGATCACTAATTTTTTGACCACATGTTTTTAAGATATAATTTCTAACAGCATTATTGTTATAGAAAAATTTAGATAATGTAACCCCTGATTTTAATTCATCAATTAATTTAATATTTAATTTTTCTAAATATTTTTTTTCAGCTAGTTCTAATTGTAAATTACTTTCAATAATTGCTTCGGCAGCATATTTTCCACTTAAAATAGCATTAGAAATTCCTTCAGCCGTAATTGGGTCAGCAAAACCAGCAGCATCTCCAATTAAAAAAACATTTTGTTTTACAAAACCATCTGTTCTTGGAGCAATTGGTATTTGAAAACCATGAAATTCTTCTTTAATAACAGTTTTAATATTTAAAGTTTTTAAATATTTTTTATAGTATTCTTTTAAATTGATTTTTCCTTTTTTGGTAGTTAAAACACCAAGAGATAAATGGTTTTTTTAGGAAAACACCAAGCATATCCGTTAGGTACTGCATCAATATCAAAGCGTACTTTGTCTGATAAGCGTTTAAAATCTTCATCAGAAACAGTAACTTCATATTCTAGAGCAGGAATCAAGTTTCTAGTATCTTTTTTCCATCCTGCCATTTTAGCAGTAGGACTTAAAGCGCCATCTGCAGCAATTACAATGTTAG
>CALHCK010000145.1 GCA_937936695.1 uncultured Polaribacter sp. | reverse complement strand
AGTTCTCCATACGGCCCGCCGTCTTTTAACGATGCAAAATTTATTCTTACAGACAAAAATGTATCTTTGGATATCAGGTTTTAAAATCAACTTTTGTACCTATTTATATAAACAGCACAAGTAGTTATGCATAAAATTAATAAATCAAATATTTATAGCCAGTTAAAAAAGGAGTTCAGTTTATCATTAAAAATAATGTTGATTATTACTGCTATTATTTTTGCACTTAGTGGCAAATATACTTTTACTGTTTTTTTTGAAACATTATATAGAACTGCATTATATATTTTTATTTTAGCTTTTGGTCAGGGTACGTTAAATAACTTAATAACCTCTAAATGGGATTGGGTTGATAAAACAAATAAACGTGTTTGGGCAGGAATTATTTTTACAGTTTTATATACCATACCTGCAATTTTATTTATTCATTATTTATTATTTGTAGTAATGGGTAACCTACCTAAAGATCGTTTTTTTACACAACGCTATATTTGGATACATCTTTTTGGGATACTGTTTTCGTTTACGATATCGTCTTTTTTGCATGCTAGAGAATTTATGATTGCCTGGAAAAAATCATCAAAAAAAGAAACTCAAAAACAAAAAATTGTAGCAAAAACAGAAACTGCAAAATTTGAATCTTTAAAAAATCAATTAGATCCTCATTTTTTATTTAATAGTTTAAATGTACTAACTAGTTTGATTGGAGAAAATCCTGCTCTTGCAGAAAAATTTACCACAAAATTATCTAAAGTTTATAGGTATGTTTTAGAGCAACGAAACAAAGATTTGGTGCCAATTACAGAAGAACTTGCTTTTGCTAAAACTTATATGGAATTATTAATGATGCGTTTTGAGGATGCTATTGAATTTAAAATTTTAGAAATAGCAGATATGAAAGAATTAAAAATAGTGCCTTTGTCTTTACAGCTTTTATTAGAAAATGCAGTAAAACACAACGTTGTATCATCAACCAAACCTTTAAAAATAACCATTTACAAAGAAGATAATTATTTGTTGATAGAAAATAATTTAAACCCAAAAGAGGCAATAGGAAAAAGCACAAAAATAGGTTTGCAAAACATAGCAGATAGGTATGGGTTAATTTGTGACAAAGAAGTTAAAATAACAAACAATAACACAACATTTAAAGTAAGCTTACCGCTACTTAATAAAATAAAAAATAATATGAATACCGATAATTTAGAAGACATCAATTACATAAAAGCAACAGAAAAAGTAGAAAAATTAAAGCAATTTTATAAAAGTTTAGTTTCTTATTGCTTAGTTATTCCTTTTTTAATTTTTATAAATTTAAAGTTTTCAACCAAATTTCAGTGGTTTTGGTTTCCTCTTTTTGGATGGGGAATCGGTTTGGTTTTTCGTTATCTAGATTTAAAAAATTACAATATGTTTTTTGGTAAAGATTGGGAAGATAAAAAAGTAAAAGAGTTCATAGAGAAAGAAAAATCAATCTAAAAAAATCTAATGAAAAATTTACACACAAAACAACATAGTTATTCAAAAGCTAAAAAAAGAGTGCAAGAAATTAAAGGATTTTACATTCATTTACTAACATATATTTTTATCAATTTAATTTTAAGCGGAATTATTTTATTTGGATTATTGCATACCAATCGTCCTTTTTCTAAAATTATTTCAAATTTCGGAATATATTCTACATGGGTATTTTGGGGAGTAGGAATCTTTTTTCATTGGATGCGTGTTTTTGGTATAAATAGTTTTGGAATTACTAAAAAATGGGAAGAAAGAAAAATACAAGAGTTTATGCAACAAGAAAAAGAAAGCATTTAACTAAAAATTAATAGATAGTAATTAAAAGATGAATATAGTAATTATTGAAGATGAAAAACCTGCTGCTAGAAGATTAAATAGAATGTTAACAGCTTTGGGTTTAGAAGTGCAAGAAATGTTACATTCTGTAGAAGAGTCTTTAAATTGGCTGCAAAACAATCCGCACCCCGATTTAATTTTTTTAGATATTCAATTGTCTGATGGATTGTCTTTTGAAATTTTTGAGGAAATAGAAGTTAAGGCTGCTATTATTTTTACTACCGCTTATGATGAATATGCTTTAAAAGCGTTTAAATTAAATAGTGTAGATTATTTATTAAAACCTTTAGATGAAGAAGAGTTAGAGGTGGCAGTTAATAAGTTTAAAGAAAACCAATTTGCAAAAAATAGTGTAAATGTTAATTTAAATGACATTCGTAAATTATTGATAAATCCGGTTGATAGAAAATTTAAAAAAAGAATTTCTGTTAAAGTAGGGCAGCACATAAAAATAATTCATATTGATGAAATAGAATGTTTTTTTAGTGAAAACAAATCAACTTATATCCATACCCAAGGAAACCGAAATTATTTATTAGATAATTCTTTAGAATATTGGCAAGAGCAATTAAATGCAGAAATTTTTTATAGAGTTAACAGAACATTTATAGTGCATGTGAATGCAATTAAAGATATTATTAATTTTTCTAATTCTAGATTAAAATTAGCGTTAAATAGTTATAAAGATTCTGAAATAATTGTAAGTAGAGAACGAGTAAAGGATTTTAAAAATTGGATTAATTAAAAAAAAATCTAAATAAAAATTACAAACACTTTTAAAATTCTTAGTTTAGTAGCAAACTAAAAAACACACTTGATTAAGTTTACCATTAAAACATTTTGTAAGGTTACAAACAATACTTTTAAAGCAATTGTTTTTACATTATTGTTAGTAACACCTATTACAACCAAAGCACAATCTGTAACTACAAATATTGGCTTTTTATTAAAAGCTCAACTACAACTAGGTAATCAGAATAAAAGTGTAAAAATAGGAGCATACGGTTTGGGTACTGCTCAGTATAAAAACTTTGCTTTAGAAAGTGGTGTTGCTTTGTATTCTGGGTATTTATTTAAAAGGCATACTATTAAAACAAATGGTTTTAACTTTGGGTATGATGCATTTATATTAGGAGGGATAGGTAATAATAAAAATTTACTGGGAAGTTCTTTTTTTGAGGATGGACCAATTATAGCCACCATAGAAAACAATCAGCGATTTTATGGTATTGGTTTAGGTTTTGAAAAAGAATTTTTACCAGGAAAGTTAAAAACATTCAACCAAAGGTTAGGTAAGTTTCTAATGCGTTTTAGTACTAATAATGGTTCTGTTAATTTACAGTTTAAAAACGATTTTAGAGGAGGTAATATATTTAACGGAGAAGGTACAGATTTTGGTAAAACGGGAAGTTTTACAATAGGATATTCTAAAATTTTAAATCCGTTAGAAATTTATCAAGTAGGAATTGCTTTAGAGTTGTTTACACCAGCACCAGATTATAGTAAAACACCAAATAATATTTTAAACTCTGCAGATGGTAGTAGAAATGTTTGGTATACAAAGCCTCCTTTAAAAAACGTGTTCTATGCCAATTTATATACTTTTGGTAGTTATCAAAATAACTATTTA
This sequence comes from uncultured Polaribacter sp., assembly GCA_937936695.1. Classification (GTDB taxonomy): domain Bacteria; phylum Bacteroidota; class Bacteroidia; order Flavobacteriales; family Flavobacteriaceae; genus Polaribacter. Next base: position 8,129 of record CALHCK010000145.1, on the reverse strand, counting down.
ACGTCAAATATAAAAGCAGGAGTTAATTCACAAAAAATAGGTGCTTTTGTTCAAAACACACTGCACGATAATTTTGGATTAAATCCGCGTTTTCCATGGAATGTATCAGCTAAAGATAAAGTTTTTATTGAGTTTACTAATAGTTTTAATAGCAATGTGTTTAATGAGTAAGAAACGTATTTTATTTTTGATTTTATAAGAGGTTTACATTATAAGATAATATGGAAAATTCGTTTTTAAGAAATTATTTAGAGAAAGACTTAGTTTCTATATTAGCTCCCCTGTATTTTCCTAGTCTAATTTTATTTATAGTGTAATGTGTTTTATTTTTTTTCTAATTATTATGAAGGAAATTAGTCTGTTTGATTAAAGTAATAAACAAAAAAATACCATCTATATTAGATGGTATTTTAAAATTAAGTTTTAAGATGAGTCTATTTTTGTTTAAGCTTTTCTAATTCAATTTTCTTAGCATTTATATCTCCTCGTATTTTTGCTAATCTTGCTTCTATTTTAACAATAATAGCTTGTTTACGTTGAATACTTTCTTTTGATGTTGTAGAATCTTTTTTAGCAGTTTCTAATTTAGATTTCATTCTATTTAAACCTTCTATACCACTTAATAAAATTTCTTCATTAATGCTTATATCATCCTCATAATCACTTATTAAAGTAGTTTTTTCTTTAACAATAGATTCCTCTTTAGCTTTAATTTGATTGTCTAACTTATTTAGTTGTTCTGCTTGTAGGCGTAAAGCTTCTTGTTCATTTAAGTAAGCAATTTCTCTAGCTTTTCTATCAGCTTCTAATTTCTTACGAGCATTTTCTAACTTTGCTTTTAGCTGGCTAAGTCGTTCAGCATCTTTATCTGTAACATCAACATCTGCAATAATATCAGTTGTTGTATTTGTTGCCGCATTTTTTGAAGCTAATTTCTCTTGAGCTTTTTTAGTTTTTCTCAATAATTTAGATTCAAGAGGAGCAAGTTCAGTTTTTTTAACTTGAATTAATGACTTTAAATTAGATAACCTTTTTTGTACACTTGAAACAACTTTCTGTTTTCTTGCAATTTCTTCTCTACTAGCTTGTTTATCTTTTAATTCTTGTAAACTAACATTAACACGTTTTAATGCACTAATACCACTAATTAAAATTTCTTCATTTACACTAATTTCGTTCTTTTTAGCTTCTATTTGCTCTTTTAAAAGATCAATATCACTTCCTTGTGCTAATACCTTTTGAGTGTTCACAAAAAAAGCTAGTAAAGCGATAATAGTTAAAAATTTTAATGATTTCATTTTTAATTTTTTTTAATTTTTATTTCTAAGATATCTACTGCAAAATTACTCCATTTTATTGAAAATCATATTTTTTTATTTAATTTTTTTGTTAAAAATTAGACAAATTATAACAAAAACTATTCATGATGATATGGTTCATTTTTTAAAATAGTAAACCCTCTATATATTTGTTCTACAATAAATAAACGAATCATTTGATGAGAAAATGTCATTTTAGATAAAGATAATTTACCTTGGCTTTTTTTGTAAACACCTTCAGAAAAACCGTAAGGACCTCCAATAACAAAAACTAATTGCTTTAAACCAGAACTCATTTTTTTTTGTAAATAGGAAGAAAATTCTACAGATGTATAATGTTTTCCTTTATCATCTAATAATATTAGTTGATCTGTGCTTTTAAGTTTAGATAATATTAAATCTCCTTCTTTTATTTTTTGCTGATCTATACTTAGGTTTTTTACGTTTTTAATATCGGGTATTATTTCAATATCAAATTTTACATAGTGTTTTAACCTTTTCTTGTATTCATCAATTAATAAAATTAATTGTTTGTTATCGGTTTTACCTATAGCAAGTAATTTAATATTCATGAGGTTGTTATATTAGTTTAAAGTATGGTTTTTTAAGGCTATCTTAAAAAGCAAATTTATTTGTTTTCTGTTATAAAATAAATCTAACAGTTATAAATCATTAAAAATTTGAAAATCATTGTTATTTTTACATCAGAATAAAATTTATAGTATGATATCAAAAGAACAGTTTGAAAAAGAATTAGAGCTTATAATTACTAATGCTATTAGAGAAGACATTGGAGATGGAGATCATACTTCACTTTCTTGTATACCATCAGAAGCCATAGGAAAAGCAAAATTGTTAGTAAAAGATACCGGAATTATTGCAGGAGTTGCTTTTGCCAAACAAGTTTTTAACTATGTAGATAGCAATTTAAAAGTAGAAACGTTTATAAATGATGGAGATGCTGTAAAATATGGTGATGTAGTTTTTCATGTTTCAGGAAAATCACAATCTATTTTAATGGCAGAACGCTTGGTGTTAAATGCAATGCAAAGAATGAGTGCTATAGCTACTAAAACTGCATTTTATGCAGATTTATTAGAAGGTACAAACACAAAGGTTTTAGATACTAGAAAAACAACACCAGGAATAAGAGCTTTAGAAAAATGGGCTGTAAAAATAGGTGGAGGAGAAAATCATAGATTTGCTTTGTATGATATGGTAATGATAAAAGATAACCATATTGATTTTGCAGGAGGGATTACTGCAGCAATAACAAAAACTAAAAAATATTTAGAAGAAAAAAATATTGATATTAAAATTATTGTTGAAGCTAGAAGTTTAGAAGAAATAGAAGAAATATTATCTAATACAGGAGTTTATAGAATTTTAATAGACAACTTTAATTATGAAGATACTAAAAAAGCAGTAGCTTTAATAGGTGATACTTGTTTAACAGAATCTTCTGGGGGAATTAATGAAGAAACCATAAGAAAATACGCAGAGTGTGGTGTTAATTATATCTCGTCAGGAGCATTAACACATTCTGTTTATAATTTAGATTTAAGCTTAAAAGCCTTTTAAGTAACTTGTAATCGCAATGTCAAAAGAAGTAGAAGAAAGCCTATCTAAAGTACCAATAGTAAACACATTGGTTAATTTTGGTAAAAAAATAAAGTTACCAGGGTTAGAAGGTATGTCTATATATGACCTTGCAGAAATGTATATTTTAGGTATTGTTAAAGGAGCATTAACAACTAGAGCAGGGGGTATTGCTTTTAGTTTTTTTATGGCTGTATTCCCTTTTTTACTATTTATTTTAACTTTAATTCCTTATATACCTATTGATGGTTTTCAAGAAGGTTTGTTTTCTTTTATCAAAGACATTTTGCCTCCTCAAACTTTTGAAGCAGTTAATTCTGTAATTGGTGATATTATTAACAATCAATATGGAGGATTGCTTTCTTTTGGTTTTTTATTATCTATTTTTTTAATGACAAATGGGGTAAATGCAATCTTTGGTGGGTTCGAGTATTCGTATCATATCACTGAATTTAGAAGTGCTTTTAAATCGTATTTTGTTTCTTTAGCAGTATCGTTACTAATGTCATTGTTTTTAATTGTAACTATTACTGTACTTATACTTTATCAAGTCGCGTTATCTAAAATAGACGAATTGGGTTGGTTAAATACCAGCGATTTAAATCTTTTTAATTTAGGAAAAAATCTACTTTTGTTAGCAATGATTTTTACTATTGTATCCATATTATTTAGATATGGAACTAAACAAGGTAAAGAAATTAAATTTTTTTCAGCCGGAGCAGTTTTAACTACTATCGTGTCTCTGTGTACCTTTTATTTATTTGGAATTTATGTGTTAAAATTTGCAAAATACAATCAATTATATGGTTCTATAGGAACATTATTAATTCTAATGTTATTTGTTTGGTTAAATGCAATTATTCTTTTGTTAGGATTCGAGCTTAATGCTTCTTTGTATAGCTTAAAACAACAAAATAAAACTTCAACAACCGCTTAAAATTTATAAGTTTTCACGATATTTGCCCGCGCAATGAATTTATGCATTTTACACTATTATAAAATATTTTCATGTGCTTTTATTGATGTTAAACAAAGGAAGCTGAAGCTACATCAGTAAATTATAAAACTAAAAATACATTACTGTTAAAACAGGAATATTAGAAAAAATAAAAAATGAAACCAAGCATCCCTAAAGGAACAAGAGATTTTTCTCCAACAGAAGTAGCAAATCGTACATATATTATTAACACGATTAAAACCGCTTTTGAAACTTTTGGATTTCAGCCAATAGAAACTCCAAGTTTCGAGAATTCGTCAACTTTAATGGGTAAGTATGGAGAAGAAGGTGATCGATTAATTTTTAAGATTTTAAATTCGGGAGATTTTTTAAAGAAAGCAGACGATAAATTATTGTCAGAAAAGCAAAGTTTAAAAGTTACCTCTCAAATATCTGAAAAAGCCCTTAGATATGATTTAACAGTGCCTTTTGCAAGATACGTTGTACAACATCAAAATGATATTACATTTCCTTTTAAAAGATACCAAGTACAACCTGTTTGGAGAGCAGACAGACCACAAAAAGGAAGGTTTAGAGAATTTTTTCAGTGTGATGCAGATGTAGTAGGTAGCAAGTCTTTATGGCAAGAAGTAGAGTTTATACAATTATATGATGCAGTTTTTAGTAAGTTAGGACTAAAAAATACAACTATTAAGATAAATAACAGAAAAATACTTTCTGGTATTGCAGAAGTAATAGGGGCGCAAGATAAATTAATAGATTTTACAGTTGCTTTAGATAAGTTAGATAAAATTGGTAAAGAAGGAGTTGTTAAAGAAATGTTATCTAAAGGTATTACACAAGAAGCCATAGATAAAGTTGCTCCATTATTTAATTTTGATGGTACTAATGTTGATAAATTAGCCGCTTTAGAAAATATGTTGCAAACTTCTACAGAAGGTATTAATGGAGTAGAAGAGTTAAGATTTGTTGTAAATACAATAAATGATTTAGGTTTAGAAACAGCTAATTTAGATGTTGATGTTACCTTAGCAAGAGGCTTAAATTATTATACTGGTGCAATTTTTGAAGTTGCAGCACCAAAAGAAGTTAAAATGGGCTCTATTGGAGGCGGAGGTAGATATGATGATTTAACAGGTATATTTGGATTAAAAGATGTTTCTGGAGTAGGTATTTCTTTTGGGTTAGATAGAATTTATTTAGTACTAGAAGAATTAGGATTATTTAAAACTGTTGCTTTGCCTAAGCCTAAGGTAGTTTTCTTAAATTTTGATGAGGAAACAGATTTGGCTAAAATGAAAGCAATTACTACTTTAAGGAGTAATAATATAAAATCAGAGTTTTATCCTGATTTAGCAACAAGCAACAAACAACAAAAAAAGCAGTGGAAATATATTTCAAACAGACAAATAGAATTTGTAGTTACTAAATTAAATGAAAATAGTTTTACTTTAAAAAACATGAATTCAGGAGAACAATCAGAGTGTTCTATAACAGAATTGATTGATAAATTAAAATAGTTTACAACGTTAATATTTATTTAAAATTAAAAAAAGTACATTATAAACATGTAAATTTGTATATTATAAGAATATAAGGTTGAAATGTTTGAATTGAATAGCAAAATGAATGACGAAAGAATAGAAGAAATAGGAGAGAATCATGTTGGTACTTCTGCCAAAACTCCATTAAGAGCCGATGCTTTTGATATTTCTGAAGAAGAAAAAATAAAAAGAATCCAAGAAAGTGTAAAAGATATATTGCACACTTTAGGTATGGATTTATCAGACGATAGCTTACAAGGTACTCCTAAAAGAGTAGCAAAAGCTTTTGTAAATGAAATATTTATGGGGTTAAACCCAAAAAACAAGCCAAAGGCATCTACTTTTGATAATAATTATAATTATGGAGAGATGTTGGTAGAAAAAAACATTGTTGTTTACTCTACTTGCGAACACCATTTATTACCAATTATTGGTCGTGCTCATGTAGCATATATATCTGATGGAAAAGTTATTGGATTGTCTAAAATGAATAGAATTGTAGAATATTTTTCTAAAAGACCTCAAGTACAAGAACGTTTAACTATGCAAGTTGTACAATCTATGCAAGAAGCTTTAGGTACAGATGATGTTGCTTGTGTTATAGATGCAAAACATTTATGTGTAAATTCTAGAGGTATAAAAGATATAGAAAGCTCTACAGTTACTGCCGAATTTGGTGGTAAATTTAAAGATAAAGAAACTAAAAGAGAATTTTTAGATTACTTAAAAATGGATACTAGTTTTGATTAATTGCTATCAAAACTAATATATTTAATAATAAATAAGCTCAATTATGATTAGAAATTTTAATGATGAGCTATGGAAAGAAATAAGTTTAGATGAACGTTTTTCTAAATTAGAACAATTTTTTGTTTCTAATTATGGGAGAATAATAAGAAAGAGTAAAACAGATGAAGTTTTACTACCTGATAGGTATATTAATGGTTATCAAGTTTTTTATGTAAAATTAGAAAACCATAAATCTAAAAGAAGGGCACTATACGTTCATAAAATAATGGCTCAAACTTTTTTAGAACAACAAGAAGATCATCGATTTGTTATTCATTTAAATTACGATAAAAAAGACAATAAGCTAAGTAATTTACAATGGGCAACTAAAAGAGAAAAAGAGGTTCATCAATTTAAAAACCCATTATACGAAACTAAAGAAAAGTTTATACCGCCTCATGCAAAATTAAATGAAGGTAGGGTAAGAATTATAAAAAGAAAACTTTTTGACCCAAATAGAAAAACACGTTTAAAAATGATTGCAAAACAATTTGGTATCACCACAATGCAATTACACAGAATTAAAACAGGTGAAAATTGGGGACATGTAGTAGATTATTAAAAATATAAAATCATAAAAAAAACTGTTTAGTTATACACTAAACAGTTTTTTTTTATGATTAAAATTAGAAGTTTAATTAATTTTAACCGTTAATTAAAACCCATTCTCCTTTTTCTAATAAAGGTATAGCTTGCTTAAACTTAGTAGCTTTTTCTTCTCCTGTCATTACATTTTTTATAACAACACGTTCATTTCTACCAATTTTAGGTTGCTCTCTTACAATAGTTTCTATAGGCTCTTCAGAAATCTGTTGTTGTTGCTGTTGCTGACGAGAATTTTCTATAGCTTGTTCTGTGGTATTTTGTACATCAGCTTTACTAACATTTAAATTTTCTCTTTCTTGTTGATGAGCTTCAGATATTTGATCTGTATTTTGTGCTGGTAATTCTCCTTTAAATAAGAACGATAAAACCTCTTTATTAATTTTATCTACAGTTTTCTTAAATAGTTCAAAAGCTTCAAATTTATAGATTAATAAAGGGTCTTTTTGTTCGTAAGAAGCATTTTGAACAGACTGTTTTAAATCATCCATTTTACGTAAATGATCTTTCCAGTTTTCATCTATAATTGCTAACGTAATATTTTTCTCAAAATCTTTAATTAAGCTTTTTCCTTCGCTTTCGTATGCTTCTTTTAAATTAGTTACTACTTGTAAAGATTTAACACCATCTGTAAAAGGTACTACAATACGTTCGTATCTATCTCCTTCATTTTCATAAACATCTTTAATTACAGGAAAAGCTAAAAGTGTATTTTTTTCAATTTTATTCTTGTAATGATCGCTAACAAGACTATATAATTTATCGGCTAATTCTTTTTCAGATAATTTATTAAACTCTTCTTCAGAAAAAGGAGAGGTCATTGAAGAGAAACGAATCAATTCAAACTCGAAATTTTGAAAATCTTTAGCTGTTTTATTAGCGTTAATAATAGATTCACAAGTGTCGTAAATCATATTTGCAATATCTACTTGTAAACGTTTACCATCTAAAGCATGACGCCTTCTTTTGTATACAAACTCACGTTGAGCATTCATAATATCATCATACTCTAAAAGACGCTTACGAATACCAAAGTTATTTTCTTCTACTTTTTTCTGAGCTCTTTCTATAGATTTGGTAATCATAGAATGCTGAATTACTTCACCTTCTTTTAATCCCATTCTATCCATCATTTTAGCAATTCTATCAGAACCAAATAAACGCATTAAATTGTCATCTAAAGCCACATAGAATTGAGAAGAACCAACATCTCCTTGACGTCCTGCACGACCTCTTAACTGTCTGTCTACACGTCTAGAGTCATGACGTTCTGTACCAATAATAGCTAAACCACCTGCAGCTTTTACTTCGTCAGAT